>DATENJ010000029.1:0-8025 GCA_035275125.1 Actinomycetes bacterium
CCGAGGGCGGCCGGACCGTTCGCGCCGACCTGGTGGTCGACTGCGGCGGCCGGCGCTCGGCCCTGGGGTCGTGGCTGGAGGCCGTCGGTGCCCGGCGGCCGGCCGAGGAGCGGGAGGACTGCGGCTTCGTCTACTACGCCCGCCATTTCCGCACGAGCACCGGCGAGCTCCCGGTGGCCGGGGCGAACGTCCTCCAGCACTACGACTCGGTCTCGCTCCTGACCCTGCCGTCGGACAACGGCACCTGGAGCGTTGTCTTCATCACCAGCAGCCGGGACCCGGCCCTGCGGGCGCTGCGCGACCCGTCCCGCTGGGGCGCCGCCCTGGCGCGCTACCCGCTGGTGGCGCCCTGGGGCGAGGGGGAGCCGATCACCGGGGTCGACGCGATCGCCGGGATCGAGGACCGGCACCGGCGCCTGGTCGTCGACGACCGGCCCGTCGCCACCGGCGTGGTGGCCGTCGGCGACGCCTGGGCGTGCACCAACCCGTCGCTGGGACGAGGGGCGTCGATCGGCCTGCTCCACGCCTGCAGCCTGCGCGACGTCCTGCGCGACGTCGACCCGGGCGACCCGGAGAAGCTGGCCCGGCGCTTCGACGAGGCGACCACCACGGTGGTGGAGCCGCTGTACCGGATGACCCTCGGGTTCGACCGCCACCGGCTGGCCGAGATCGCCGCCGACGTCGACGGGACGCCCTATGTGACCGACGACCCCAGATGGCGCGTCGGCAAGGCCACCTTCGCGGCCAGCCTCACCGACCCCGACATCACCCGGGCGTACGTGTCGCTGGCGTCGCTCCTCGTCACCCCCGACGAGCTGTTCGCCCGGCCGGGACTGGTCGACCAGGTGCTGCGGCTGGCGGCCGGCGCCCCTAACTACCCGCTCCCGGGACCGACCCGCCAGGAGCTGCTCGCCACCATCGCCGACTGAAGTCCGCCGCGCCCCGAGCAGGGAGGCAACCATGCGTGTCGCACTCGACGACGTCAACCTCGAGGTGGAGGACACCGGCGCCGGTAGCCCGGTGCTGCTGCTCCACGGCTGGCCAGACACCGCGCTCCTCTGGCGCCACCAGGTCCCGGCGCTGGCCGCCGACCACTATCGCGTGCTCGCTCCCGACCTCAGAGGGTTCGGCGGGTCGAGCAGGCCCGCCGAGGTCGAGGCCTATGTGGCACCGCGGATGGTCGGCGACGTGATCGGCCTGCTCGACCACCTGTCGATCGAACGGGCCCATCTCGTGGGCCATGACTGGGGGGCCGCGATCTCCTGGATGACCGCCGCCCTCGTCCCGGACCGGGTCGCCTCGGTCACCGCGCTGTCGGTCGGCCATCCCGCGGCCTTCCGGGCCGCCGGCTGGAGGCAGCGGGAGAGGTCGTGGTACATGCTCCTGTTCCAGTTCCCCGGGGTCGCCGAGCGGTGGCTGAGCGCCGACGGCTTCCGCAACCTGCGGGAGTGGTCGCGACACCCCGACATCGACGCGGTGGTCGAGCGCCTGGCCGAACCCGGCGCGCTCGCCGCCAGCCTCAACCTGTACCGGGCGATCCTGCCGCCGGCGTCGCTGGTCGAGCCGCCCCTGGAGCTGCCACCGGTCCAGGCTCCGGCCATGGGGATCTGGAGCAGTGGCGACCTCGCCCTGACCGAGGAGGCGATGACGGGCTCGGCGGCCCATGTGGCCGGCCCCTGGCGGTACGAGCGTCTCGACGGCGTCGGCCACTGGATGCAGCTGGAGGCACCCGAGGTCGTGAATGCCCTGCTGCTCGACTTCCTCGGTCAGCATCGCGACCGTGGGTCATCCCGCCGTGCCGGCCTCGGCGCGGGCGCCGCCGCAGGCAGGTAGGGCCCCGTCGTGATCTGAGTAGTCGATGCTCATGTCCGGCAACGGCAGCGTGCCTAGGGTGGGGGAGCGGCATTCCCAAGGACTGGAGCGTCCCATGCGGCACATCAGCCACGGCCGACGGGCCGGCGCCGGAGCAGCGAGCCGGACGGCACGATGACGGTGCCGCCGCTGGTGTCGGGCGAGCCGATTCGGGAGTGGGCGTTCAGCGAGCTGCGTGGCGACTCGCTGGAGGAGGTCGAGCTCAGCGACGGCATCCAGGTCGGGAGCCTGCTGCACGAGCTGCACGACTTCGGGCCGACCTTCCGCGACTCCGACGTGTTCTCCCCCGACGGGTCGTCGCTGCCCTCCGACGGCGTCGCCACCGGCCAGATCGCCTCCACCGCCGACGGCATCACCTACTGGGTCGGTGCCGAGGCACCGGCCGGCGTTGCCGGCGTGCCGGAGGACCCGATCGGCGGCCGCTCCCAGCTGCGCCAGACGCAGTCGTTCATCAAGCGGGCCCCCGACGCGTCGTTGTCGTTCACCTTGAGCGCGGCGTTCATCGAGACGACCGACCTCAACGCCTCCATGGGCCGCCTGTGCCCGCCGGCGCACGCCGACGGGTTGTTCTGCGACCTGGTGAAGGGTGAGCTGATCCTCGACGTGCAGGCCTTCACCGTCCCGGCGGCGCCGGACATCATCCCGTTCGACACCTTCTTCCATGTCGCCGGCGGGGCCACGGTGAGCGGGTTCGCCGAGAACTGGGACAGCGACGCCTGGACGACGCGGTACTCCCAGCTCCCGCTGTGGAACGTCGAGGACTTCGACTTCGTGATCGACGACCTCGACGGCGCCCGGGAAGGTCTCGTGCTCATGATCCTCCGCGAGCCCCGCCCCTTCACCATCGACCTGTCGCCGGTCGATGTCGGTCAGGCGTTCACGCTGCAGTCGTTCGCCATGGCGACGGCCTACAACCGCGTCGCCGGGCCCCCGAGCGAGTTCGGCTCGTCGGCCACGGCGTTCCTGCGGGACCCGCGGGGCGTCGACGGCACGGCCATCGCCTTCAGCGGGCTGGAGCCGGTCGACGTGCTCGGCCTGGACCCGCCGGCCGAGACGCCGGTCGAGCCCGCGCCCTGCCCGCCGGGCTCGACCGGCGAAGCGGGCACCCTCCAGTTCAGTGCCGACCGCTTCACCGTCGGTGAGTCGAACCCGACGCCGGTGGTCAGGGTGACCCGCACCGGCGGCAGCGTCGGCCCCGTCACGGCCACCGTCACCACCAGCGACGGCAGCGCCGTGGCCGGGACCGACTACACGCCGGTGCATGCCTCGGTCATGTTCGCCGACGGCGACGACAGCCCTCGTGCCGTCGAGGTCCCGGTCCTGCCCGACCTGGTCGGCGGCGAGGGCGACCGGACCGTGATCCTCACCCTGACCGAGCCCGGCGGCTGCGCCGCGCTGGGGTCGCCGGCCACGGCCGAGCTGGTCATCCGCGACGACGACCCGGCGCCGCCCCGAGTGCAGCCGTTCGGTCTCGACCCGGCCTTCGGCACCGGCGGCAAGGCGACGACGACGGCGTTCGGCGGCGACCGCTCGTCAATGGCGCTCCAGCCCGACGGCAAGGTCGTGCTGGCCGGGGGGACGTTCACCGCCTTCGTCCTGGCCCGGTTCGGCGTCGACGGCACCCTCGACGACAGCTTCGGCACCCACGGCCTCGTCACGACCAACATCGGGGGCTCGTTCTCCCAGCAGGAGGCGCTCGGGGTCGCCGTCCAGCCAGACCCCGACGGCAGGATCGTCGTGGCCGGCTACATCCGGAACGAGGTCGCCGTCGCCTGCTACCAGCCCGACGGCCAGCTCGACGAGACCTTCGGCACCGACGGGGTCGTCTCCGGCATCGTGCCGGGACTCGCCAACGACGTGACCATCCAACCCGACGGCCGGATCGTCATCGCCGGCCGCACGCCCCCGAACCCCCCTCGCGGGGACGACTTCGACGACCTGTTCGTCGCCCGGTTCCTGGCGGACGGACAACCGGACCGAAGCTTCGGCCTTGACGGTCTGGTCGTGACCGACGTGGGCGGCCTGAGCAACGAGGCCCAGAACGTCGTCGTCCAGCCGGCCGACGGGATGATCGTGCTCAGTGGCTCCAGCCGCAACCCGGGAAGCAGCGGGGTGGGCATCGACCACCACACCGACCTCGCCCGCTACGGGCCCGACGGGCAGCCCGACGAGACGTTCGGGGACGGCGGCACGCTGACGCTCGACGCCTTTGTCGGTGCCGACCTCGCCGTCCAGCCCGACGGCCGGCTCGTGCTGGTCGGCACGGCCGACACCACCCCGCCAGGCTCGCCTCCGGGCAGCGTCACCGAGCTGTCGGTGGTCCGCCTCGAACCCGACGGGACCCCCGACGAGACGTTCGGCGACCACGGCACCGCCAACGTGTCGGTGACCGCGCTCACCTCGGTGACCGGCGACCCAGGTCGCGACGGCGGCGCGGCCATTGCCCTCCAGCCCGACGGGGAAATCGTCATCGCCGGCGCCACCGGCGGCCCCAACTCCAACTTCGCCGTCGCCCGACTGCTCCCCGACGGCACCCTCGACCCCGGCTTCACCGACACCGGCGTGACGACCATCGACTTCTTCGGCTTCACCGACCTGGCCGAGAGCGTCGCCGTCACCGCCGACGGCAGCATCCTGGTCTCCGGCCTGGCCCGCGACAACGTCGACGGCTACGGCGTCGCCCGCCTGTCCCCCCAGGACACCGGCCCCTCCGGGCCGTGAGCCGCCGCCGGCTACGGCTTGCGGCCCATCCCGGCGAACTGGTCCATCTCGGGGGGGAGGTCGCGACCGACGTCAACGGGGTCGGGCCGCCACCGGGGGCACGACACAACGCCGGGCTCGACCAGCTCCAGCCCCTCGAAGAAGTCGGCGATCTGCTGTGCGCTACGGAGCCGATAGGGGACCGCGCCGCTCTCGTTGTAGCGCCGCTGGGCCTCCACACCCGCCTCGAAGAGGTCGTTGGTCCCGTCGCAGATCGTCAGGTAGCTACCCGACGGCAGGGCGTCCACGAGCCGCTTCACGATCGACCGGGCCTCGTCGTCGTCGCCGATGTGGCCCAGGATCCCCAGCATCATCAGCCCGATCGGCCTGGTGAAGTCCAGGGTCCGGGCGGCGGCGGCCAGGATCTCGTCGGGCTCGCGCAGGTCGGCGTCGACATAGGCGGTGACCGCCTGGGTGCTGGTGAGCAGGGCGCGGGCATGGGCCAGCACCACCGGGTCGTTGTCGACGTACACGACCCTGGTGTCGGGGGCCACCCGTTGGGCGACCTCGTGGGTGTTGTTGAAGGTCGGCAGGCCGGTGCCGATGTCCAGGAACTGCTGGACCTGTGCCTCGCCGGCCAGGTACAGCACGGCGCGGGCGAGGAACTCCCTAGAGGCCCTGGCGACCTGGACGATCTCGGGGTAGATGGCCCGGTACTCGTCACCGGTCGCGCGGTCCACCGGATAGTTGTCCTTGCCGCCCAGCCAGTAGTTCCAGATCCGAGCCGAGTTCGGCACGGTGGCGTCGATCTCCGGCTGGTCCGTTCGCTGGCTGGGAGTGGACGAGGTGTCGGTCACGGCGGCTCTCCTGGTGTTGCCTAGCCCGGGCGCCAAGCAACCTTAAGCCTTCAGCCCCTCCCACGTCGTGGGGCGCTCTGCCCGTAGCGGAAACCGCGACCTCCTCGGGACCGGCGCCGTATCGTCGACGGTGATGACCAGGCCAGCGGCGACCCCGACACCGCGGTGAGCGACGTCGTCCTGATCCACAGCACCGGCCAGGGCGCCGCCGGCTGGGAGCGGGTCGTCCACGCCCTCAGCGAGCGCGGCCGGACCGCCCACGCGGTCGAGCTGCCAAGCGACCCCGATCTCCTCGCCGCCGACTACGCCGCCCTGATCCGCCGGCAGGCCGGTGCCGTCGCCGCGCCGGTCGTCGTGGCCCACTCCGGGGCGGGCCCGCTCCTGCCCGCCGCCGCACGGGCGCTGCAGGCTCGCCACCAGGTCTGGCTCGCGGCCTGGGTGCCCGACCCGCAGGCGAGCTACGTCGAGGACACCAACCTCCATCGAGAGGTCGCCTTCAACCCCGACTGGATCGGGCAGGACCCGACCGAGGACGACGCCGTCGCGGCACGCTTCCTCTACCACGACGCCGACGAGGCGACCCTCCAGTGGGCACTCTCCACCCGCCGGCTGTTCCTCCCGCTCGGCGTCTACAGCGAGCGACTCGGGCTGGCGCCGGAGATCCCGTCGACCTACATCGTCGCCGCGAACGACCGCACCATCCGGCCCGACTGGCAACGACGCATGGCCCACGACCGTCTAGCAGTGGATCCGATCGAGCTCCCCACAGGCCACTGCCCCAACGTCTCGCACCCCCACCGGCTCGCCGAGCTCCTCGTCGCCACCCCCGAGGACATGAATTAGGGCTGTCGGAGGCCTTCGGCGATGGCAAGGAGTTGTCGGCGGCCGAAGTACTTCTTGACGTGCACCGTGAGCTCGATCCCGCCGGGTTCACGCCAGGTAACCTCCAGGAAGTGATTGACCGGATCGTGGTCGAGCAGGGCCGGGTAGCCGTGCACAGTGACTGCTTCCCGGCTGGTCTCCGGGACGAATTTGCGCTTGTCAGCCGACCGCAGCGGCCCGTATTGACCGCGTGTCTCGGTGATCTCCAGCTCCGCATCGGCGCCCCTTCGCGCCTGGTTGAAGAGCTGCTGGTGGCTGCGGGGCAGCACGGTCATGGAGTCGCCGAGGGCCGTTCCGCGCCCCACCTTGATCCAGCCTGGCGGACGGGGGCCGACAGTGATCGCGACGGTTCCGCCAGGCGTCTCGGTGATCCGCAAGCCGGCCGCGACGTCCAGTAACCGCTGGTCAGCCACGCCCTGAGAGCCGAGCACCTGTACCACCACGCCCGGGCGTTCCTCCCAGATGACACCGTTGTAGTGGTTGTCCGGTCGATAGGGAAACAACAGCCCTTGGTGGCCGCGGACCGGCACGAGGCGCACGGTCGGGTAGGTATCGAGCTCGCGGGCGACCTCCAGCCGCTGCAGGTCGGGATGGACACTCACGGTGAACTCACCATCGCCCTTGACCAGACGAAACGATTGCGCGCCCCGAACAAGCGGCCCAAGCCGCCATGCCGCCTCCTCGCTCTCCTCCACAAGCTGGAGCCCGCCGGGCAGATAGGTCACCTGGAACCAGGCCGTAGACCAGGGCACTTGTAGTGGCGCCGGCGCGGGTAGGGGGGCGACGGGCGTGGGTGGCTGGCGCCCCCCCAGCGCCGGCAGCAGCCCGAGGCTGGCCGCGAGCACCAGCAGGCCGGCCAGCACCAGGCCGCCGACGGTCCGGCGTCGGCGCCAGCGACCACGACGGCGAGCCGCCGCCGGCCCCGGGGCTTGGGTGGTGCTGGCGTAGCCGTCGGCCAGGTCCTGGAGGCAGTCACGCAGGTCATTCATGGGTGCATGCCTTTCTGGACCGGGTCGGCCAGCCGCGCGGCCAACACGCCTCGGGCCCGGGCCAGCCTGGCCTTGACCGTGCCCACCGGCACTCGCAGCTCGGCGGCGACCTGCTCGACCGGGAGGTCGGCCAGGTAGTACAAGACGACCACCTGCCGGTGGGCCACGCTCAGCCGTTGGAGGGCGTCAGCCAGGGCCAAGGCGTCCACCGAGACCGGCGGGACCGGCGCTGGTGGCTCCAGCCGCAGCAGGGCGGCCAGCCGCCGCCGAGCCCGCCGATGCCCGCTGACGGCCAGGTTGAACGCCACCCGACGAACCCACGCCTCGGGTGCGTCGTAGGCCCGCAGCCGCGCCCACCTCGACGCCGCCCGGGCCATCGCCTCCTGGACCACATCCTCGGCCTCGTGCCGGTCGCCGGTGACCACGGCCAGCTGACCAACCAGACGGGCGAAGGCCGCCCCATAGAAGCTGTCGAAGTCCTCGGTCCCCTCCACCAGCCTCCCCGGGCTTCCGATCATCGCGATGTCAGCCCATACACGCCACAGGCCAGCGCCAGGTTGCCTGCCACCTTGACCGGAACGGCAGCGACCCACCCCACCCGATCCGCGCGGCGCATGAGGCCGCTCGTGAGCAGTCCTGTGTGCTAACTGGCTGTCCGGTCTTCGGGGTCGAGCTCGAGCCGGCCGTCGGAGCGGCGCTGGAGCGCCTCTCGGAGCTCATCACGG
>DATENJ010000030.1:0-2171 GCA_035275125.1 Actinomycetes bacterium
CGTGACCCGGGCGGTGGCGGCCGTCCGGTCGGCCGGCGGGTCGGTCACCTGGCTGCTCGACCGCGCCGCCGCCGCCGCCAGCTAAGCTGTGTCCAGGAGGACCACCATGACCGACGAGAACACGCTCAGCGTCACCGACAACCGGACCGGCCGGACCTACGAGATCCCCATCAAGGACGGGGCCATCGGGGCCATGGCGCTGCGCGACATCAAGGTCGACGACGACGACTTCGGGCTGCTCTCCTACGACCCGGCGTTCATGAACACGGCCAGCTGCCGCAGCGCCATCACCTACATCGACGGCGAGCAGGGGATCCTGCGCTACCGCGGCTACCCGATCCAGGAGCTGGCCGAGCGGGTCAGCTTCCTCGAGGTGGCCTGGCTGCTGGTCTCCGGCGACCTGCCCGACCAGGGGCAGCTGACCGAGTGGACCGACCAGATCAACCACCACACCTTCGTCAAGGAGAACATCAAGAAGTTCATCGACGGCTTCCACCACGACGCCCACCCGATGGGCATCCTGGTCGGGACGGTGGGGGCGCTGTCGACCTTCTACCCCGACGCCAAGCGGATCAACGACCCGGCCGTCCGCCGCCGCCAGGCCGTCCGCCTGATCGCCAAGATCCCCACCCTGGCCGCCTACGCCTACCGCCACTCCCAGGGCCACCCCTACCCGTACCCCGACAACGAGCTGTCGTACGCCGGCAACTTCCTCAACCTCATGTGGAAGATGGGGGAGCCCAAGTACCACCCCGACCCGATCCTCGAGCACGCCCTCGACGTGCTGTTCACCCTCCACGCCGACCACGAGCAGAACTGCTCGACCACCGCCATGCGGGCCGTCGGCAGCTCCCGGGTCGACCCCTTCTCGGCCGCTGCCGCCGCCGTGGCCGCCCTGTACGGGCCCCTGCACGGCGGGGCCAACGAGCAGGTCCTGCGGATGCTCAACGAGATCGGCTCGGTCGCCCAGGTCCCGGCGTATGTCGAGCGGGTCAAGCAGGGCGAGATGAAGCTGATGGGCTTCGGCCACCGGGTCTACAAGAACTACGACCCAAGGGCCAAGATCATCAAGCAGGTGGCCGACGACGTCTTCAAGGTCACCGGGCTCAGCCCGCTGCTCGAGATCGCGGTCGAGCTGGAGCGGATCGCCCTCGAGGACGACTACTTCGTCTCCAAGAAGCTGTACCCCAACGTCGACTTCTACTCGGGCATCATCTACGAGGCCATGGGCTTCCCGGTCGAGATGTTCCCGGTGCTGTTCGCCATCGGGAGGATGCCGGGCTGGCTGGCCCAGTGGGAGGAGAACCTCACCGACCCCGAGCAGAAGATCGCCCGGCCCCGCCAGATCTACGTCGGCCAGGGCGAACGCCACGTCGAAGGAGACGAGGGGCGGGATCGGTCAGGGTGAGGGGACTCGAACCCCTGACGCGCCGGCTGGCCGCCGACGTGGCCGACCTTGGCGCACCCTGAAGCTGGCAGGCGTGGGAGGGCAAGCCTGCTCGCCCAGCTCGCGGTTGTCAAGACATACCTCGCATAGCTCCTACTCGGGCGGTACGACCGATCAGGCGCCGGCCTGGACCCCCTCGAGCAGGGCGGCCGCGTTGGCCCCCAGGGCCTCGACGGCGTAGCCGCCTTCCTGGACGACCAGGGTCGGGCGGCCGGCCCCGCCGAGGGCGGCCCCGATACGCCGGAAGCCGTCGGTGGTCACGGCGAACGCGCCGATCGGGTCGCGCTCGTAGGTGTCGAAGCCGGCCGAGACGACCAGGGTCGCCGGGTCGAACGCGGCCACCAGGGCCAGCGCCTCGGCCAGGGCCTCAAGGTAGGCGTCGTCGCCGGTGCCGTCGGGCAGCGGGAGGTTGCGGTTGACGCCCTGGCCGGCGCCGCCGCCGGTCTCGCCGGCCGCCCCGGTGAAGTGCGGGTAGTGGCCGGCCGGGTCGCCGTGCAGGGACACGTACAGCACCTCAGGGTCCTCCCAGAAGATGTCCTGGGTGCCGTTGCCGTGGTGGAAGTCGACGTCGACGACCGCCACCCGGCCCGACCGGGCCAGCCACCTGGCCGCGATGGCGGCGTTGTTGAGCAGGCAGAAGCCGCCGTAGTAGCCGGGGCCGGCGTGGTGGCCGGGGGGCCGGCAGAGGGCATAGGCGGCCCGGGCCCCGCCGGCGACCAGGTCG
>DATENJ010000031.1:0-4193 GCA_035275125.1 Actinomycetes bacterium
CCGGGAGCCTCAGGACCGGATCGACGCCCTGATTGGGCCGACCCAGCGGTTCCTGGTCCTGGCCGGGGACCGGACCATCAACCTCGACCTGGACCGGGCCCGCGCCTACTACCGCCAGGCGGTCGAGCTGGGACAGCCGAGGGACCCAGAGCGCCCCCACCTGCTGGTCAGGACGGGGCGGGTCGCGTTCCAGTCCGGCGACTACCCCGAGGCGGTCGCGGTCTACGAGGAGGCCATCGCCGACCTGCGCCGCCAGGGCGACACCCAGGTCCTCGGCGCCACCCTGGGCCGGTTGGCCACCGTCTACTGGAACCAGGGCGACACCCGCCGGGCCAACGCCGTCCTCAGCGAGGCTATCGAGCTGCTGGAGCGCGAGCCGCCCGGGGCCGAGCTGGCCTCGGCCTACGTCCGCATGGCCGCGGACCGGGTCGTCTCCGGCCACGCCCGCGACGCCCTGGAATGGGCCGACAAGGCCCTGGCCCTGGCCGACGACCTCGGTGGCCTGCCCCGCATCCGCCCCCGGGCCCTGGACGCCCGCGGCACGGCCCGCTGCGACCTGGGCGACTTCGGCGGCATGGACGACCTCCGGGCCGGCCTCGCCCTCGGTCTGGAACTCGGCTCCGGCTACGACACCGCCGTCCTCTACAATAACCTGGCCGAGCCGGTCTGGCTGGTCGAGGGCCCGGACGCAGCCCTGGCGGTGTGCGAAGAGGGGGTCGACTTCGCCGAGCGCCGCGGCCAGAGCGAGGCCGCCATGTGGCTGCGCGCCTCCACGCTCGGCCCCCTGCTCGACCTCGGCCGCTGGGACGATGCGGTCACCCTGGCCGACGAGGCGATCGCCTGGGACCTGGCCCATGGCGGCGACTACCTGGCCATCGGCTGCCGCCGCTACCTCACCCTGATCCTCGCCTGGCGGGGCGACCTGATCGCCGCCCGTGACCTCTCACGCCGCGTGCTGCCAAGGGCCCGCGAGATCGACGACCTCCAGCAGCTCGTCCCCGCCCTGGTCAACGCCGCCCTGGTCGCCAAGGCCACCGGCGACCACCCCGCCGCCCTCGCCCTGGTCGAGGAGGCCGCCCAGCTCACCGCCGACCGCGCCGGCGGCCGCCGCTTCCTCGGCCAGTACCTGGCCGACCTGGTCCGGGTCGTCGCCGTTCCCGCCCCAGCTCTGGCCAGGTCCCTGATCGACGGCACCGAGACCAGCGCCACCCGCTACCGGCTCACCGCCACCACCGCCAAGGCCGTCCTCGCCGAGGCCACCGGCGACCCCGAGCACGCCGCCGCCCTGTACGCCGAGGCCGCCGAGGGCTGGAGCGACTACGGCCAGGTCCTCGAGCACGTGCTGGCCCTCCTCGGCCAGGGCCGCTGCCTGGCCCGGCTGGGCCGGCCCGACGCCAGGCCCGTCCTGCGGGTCGCCCACCAGCGCCTCGTCAGCCTCGGGGCCCGCCCCACCGCCGCCGAGGCCAAGGACCTGCTCGACCAGCTCCCGTAACGCTGCCAGGACGCAGGCTGGCGACACTGGGACCTGATGCCGAAGGCTGGAGGTGAACGTGCCGGTGGCGCGCCGGTGGGCGACCGTGGCGGCGTGGGCGCTGTGGGCGCTGGCCCTGCTCGGGCTGGCCTCCGTCCCCTGGTTCGACCGCCTGACGCGCGACGCAGGGCGCCCGGAGCTGGCCCAGCTGAACGCCAGCACCATCCCCTACCTGCTGGCCATCGTGGTCGCGGCCACGGTCGGGGCGGTGCTGGCCAGCCGCCTCCCGCGCCATCCGGTGGGCTGGCTACTGCTGGCCCTCGGGCTCGCAGTGACCGGGTCCGGCGTGGCCGACGGCTACGCCCGCTACGGGCTGGTCGCGCACCCCGGGGCGCTCCCCGCGGCCCGCTGGGTCGCGATCTACAGCCCGGCGACCAGCATCATCGGGCTCGCCCTGGTCGGCTTCGTGCTGTTGCTGACGCCGACGGGGTCGCTGCCGTCACCCCGCTGGCGCTGGTGGGCCCGCGTCCAGGTGGCCGCGCCGGCCGTCTTCGTGGTGGCGCTGACCGTCGGGCCTGGACTGGTGATCCCGCCGTACGAGTCGGCAGTGGAACCGGTCAGCATCCCGGCGCTCGCCGGCGCTGTGGTCGTCGCCATCGTCGCGGCGTTCTTCCTCACCGTCGCCGGTCTGGTCGTGGCGGCCGGGTCGCTGGTGGCACGCTTCCGCGGCGCCCGAGGTGTGGAGCGCCAGCAGCTGCGCTGGCTGGCGCTGGCCGCCGCCCTGACCGGGGTAGGAGCGGCGGTCGTCGGGATCGGCATGGCCATGGGCGCGACCGCGGTGCCGCTGTTCGCGGCTGGCCTGTGCCTGATGCTGCTGCCGCTGGCGACCGGGGCGGCGATCCTGCGCTACCGGCTGTACGACCTGGACCGGATCATCAGCCGCACGCTCGCCTACGGGCTGCTCACGGTCCTGCTGGGTGGCAGCTACGCCGTGGTGGCCCTTGGGCTCGGCGAGCTGATCGGCCGGGACTCCAGTCTGGTGGTTGCCGCGGCGACCCTGGCGGTGGCCGCCTCCTTCCAGCCGGTCCGCCGCCGCGTCCAGGCCGCCGTAGACCGCCGCTTCAACCGGCGCCGCTACGACGCTGCACAGACCATCGCCGCCTTCGGCGACCGACTGCGCCAGCAGGTCGACCTGGACACCCTGACCGCCGAGCTCCTGGCCGTGGCCGGCCAGACGATGCAGCCGACCAGTGTGTCGCTGTGGCTTCGTCCGGCACACCCGGGCACGGCAGCATAAAGGATGCCAAACTGGCCGGGTGCCCAAGGCCCGAACCTCGGGCGCCGCCAGCTCAGGAGGGGGCATCGTGCGTTCACGGACCGGTCCGATCATCCTCGTCATTCTCGTGCTCGCGGCCGCGGCCGCCTGTGACTCCAAGAGCACCCGGCAGTCCAGCTCACCATCCTCGACCCAGGCCCAGGCAGGCGCAGAGCACGAGGAGCACCACGGCGTTGCCCCGGCAACGAACCCGAAGCAGCTGGCGGCGCAGCTCGAGCAGTACTTCGCCGTGCACACCCTGCTCGCCCTGCGCCAGACCCGCAGCGTGCTGACCGCCAACGCCGCCTACCGCGAGGCCGCCGGCCACGAGCTGGAGGAGTACACCGGGGAGCTCAGCGAGGTCGTCGGAGGCGCCTACGGCGGCGCCCAGGGCGACCGCTTCAAGCAGGTCTGGGAACGGACCACCTCCGACGTCGGCTCCTATGCGGATGCCGTGGCCGGCAAGGATGCCTCGGCCAGGCAGACAGCCCGCGCGGCCCTCCTGGCCGACGCCAACGCCTACGGGTCCTGGCTGGCCGAGGCGAGCAAGGGCCGAGCCAAGGCGAGCGACGGGGCGGCCGCTCTGAGAACCCACGTGCAGCAGGTCATGGACCATGCCGACGCCTACGCCGGCCACGACTACGGCCGGGCGTACCGGATCGAGCGGGACGCCTACGAGCACATGTTCGCGGCCGGTACCTCGCTGGCCAAGGCCGGTGAGACGCCCAAGGCGGCAGCCACCCTGGACGCGCCGTCCGAGAAGCTGCGGGCGGCCTTCGCCATGCTGCTCGGCGAGCACATGCAGCTGATCATCGACGCCCAGCGGGCCACCTTCGCCGGGGCGGCGGAGTTCAACGCCGCCGCGGACCAGGTCAACGCCAACACCGCCGCGCTGACCAAGGGGATGGGCGCGATCGTCGGACCCAAGAAGGCCGTCGAGTTCCAGTCGGCATGGGCGCAGCACGTCGAGGGGCTGCTCGACTACTCCACCGCGGTGGCCAGCAACGACCAGGCCGAGCAGGCGCTGGTCAGGGAGAAGATGCGCGGCTACGGGGCCAGGCTGGCGTTGTACCTGAGCGACGTCGTCCGCAACGAGCTGCCGCTGGAGCCCATCACCCAGGCCCTCGGTGCCCACGACCAGCACCTGGTCGACCAGATCAACGCCTACGCCGCGAAGCGGTACGACCAGGCTCAGGAGATGGAGGTCGACGGCTACGGCCAGATGCTGAGCGTGGCCAACACCCTGGTGGCGGCGATCCAGCGGACCGTGAAGCCGCAGCTGCCGGTCGGCGGCTCCCAGACCGGTGGTGGAGGGACCGCACGCTGGCGGCGATGACCGCCCGGCGGGTCCGGCTGGTCGCTGCCGTGGCCGCGGTGGCGCTGGTGGCCGGGTGCTCGCCGGCCGGC
>DATENJ010000032.1:0-2691 GCA_035275125.1 Actinomycetes bacterium
GGCGTGATGCTGCATTTCCGCGAGCCGGCCGGGGCCGTCGAGGCCGCCCTCGGCCTGGTCGGCCAGGTCCCCGAGGCCGGGCTCCCCCCGGCCCATGTCGGCGTGGCCGCCGGGCCGGTGGTCGTCCAGGGCGGCGACTACTTCGGCCGCACGGTCAACCTGGCCTCCCGGGTCGCCGCCCGCGCCGACGCCGGCCAGGTCCTGGTCACGGCCACGGTGGCCGAGGCGCCGTCCCCCGCCGGCGTCGTCTACGCCGACCTGGGCGCCCTTCAGCTCAAGGGCTTCGCCGCTCCGGTCCGGGTGCTGGAGGCCAGGCGGGCCTGACGCTCAGCCGCAGACCGGCTTGAGGTGAGGGTAGGGGTTGACCGGACCGCCGCCGATGTGGACCTCGAAGTGGACGTGCGGGGCGGTGTACTGGGCGTTGCCGGTCTGGCCGTTGTAGGCGACCAGCTGGCCGGCCCGGACCCGGGCGCCGGTGGAGACGGCGTAGCCGGAGAGGTGGGCGTAGAAGTACTCGACCCCGTTGTCGCCCTGGAGATACAGCTGGATGCCGCCGTTGGTGCTGCTCGACTCCCGGCTGACCACGCCGTTGACGAAGGCGAACACTCGCGCCCCGTGGGGGGCCATCACGTCGGTGCCCTGGTGGCTGCGGCCGCCGGAGCGGGCCGCGCCCCAGCTGTCGACGTAGGAGTAGGGGCGCTCCAGGATGCAGGCCTTCCCGGAGGCGCTGACGCTGCCCCCGCCGCCGCCGCCGCTGGGGGCCGGGGCCGGGGCGACCTTGGTGGCCGCCTTGCGGCGCTGCTCCAGCCGGACCAGGCGCGCCTCGAGGGCCTTGGCCTCCTCCAGGCCGGCGGCCAGCTTGGCCACCGACGCCCTGGCCTGGTCGCGCAGGGCCGTGGCCCGCTCGTGGCCTCTGGTGACCCGGCCGAGCACCGACCGGTAGGCGTCCCCGGTCACCTGGGCGTCCTCGATCAGCTCGGCGTTGCGCGACACCAGCACGGTGGCCATCTCGACCCGGCCGGGGACGAGCGAGGGGTCACGGTCGAGCAGGGCGTCGGCGATGGCCAGGCCGCCCGAGCGGTACATGGCCGCGGCCTGGCCGGCCAGGGCCGCCCTGGCCCCGCGGTGCTGGCGGTCGGCCGCCTCGAGCTGGCCCTTGTCGTAGTCGAGCTGGTCGGTGGCCCGGGCCAGGGCGGCCTCGGCGGCCTGGAGCTCGGCGGTCGCCTCCTGGAGCTCGGCCTTGAGGGCGCGCTGGCGACGGCGGGCGTCGTCGAGGGACGACGCCTGGAGCTCGGGGACGCCGGTCAGCAGCAGCCCAAGCAGAGCAAGGCCGAAGACGATTCGGCGCATGTGATGCAACGTCCTTCCGTTGGGGGGAACGGATGGCGGTCTGCGACGATATTGGGGGGAGCGACAGCGTATCTCCGACCTGCCGCAAAGGCCAAATCGGCCGGTCCTGCGCGGTGGGCGTCAGTCGTTGTGGAAGGCGGCCAGACGCGCTGCCTCGTCCTCCAGCTCGCGGCGGGTCGCCGTTGCCAGCGGCTCGAACGGCTCCAGCCGCACCTCGCCCTGCTCGTAGCGCCAGGTCCCGGCCACCGCCCCGTCGACCAGGAAGGTCGGGAACGAGTGGGGGGCCCTGGTGTGGAAGATGCGGCCGCGGTGCCGCTCGGGCAGGAGCTGGGTCCGGCGGGCGTGGACCAGCAAGTTGGCGTCCCAGGTGGACAGGAAGCGGGGCGGGGCCGGGGTGCCCGGGTCGGGCAGGGGGGCGTCCGGCAGGTCGAACAGCTCCCCGCCCCGCTCGTCCCGGAACCGGCGGGTCCCGACCCGCTCCAGCACCGGCCGCAGCGGGGTCAGCGGCAGGCCGGACCAGCTGCCGAGGTCGGCAAGGGACGCCGGCCCGAACCCGGCCAGGTAGCGGCGGACCAGGTGCTCGAGGGCCTCGCCGGGGTCGACCCGCCACGGGCCGAGCCAGTCGCCGGCCAGCCCGTACAGGTCGGCCCGGCGCCGCTCCCAGGTGCCCGACGGCGGGACCCTGACCAGGTCGACCCAGAGCCCGACCCCGGCCCAGACCGCCTTGGGGTAGCCGTGGTCGGCGAGCAGCCCGGCCAGCTCGGCCTGCCGGGCCGGCCCGTCGGCCAGCCGCTCGGTGACCACGGCGGCGGCCGCCTCGACGTCGACACCGTCCAGCTCGCGCCGCACCGTCCGGGCCCACCACTCGCGGCGGGTGTCCCGGATCGCCTCGGCGAAGGGCGGGTAGTCGCCGGCCGAGACGATGTGGATGGTGGACCGCAGCAGGGTCGCCTGGACCGCCGTCCGGTCCTCGAGCGCCCTGGTGAGGTCGTCGCGGCGGAAGTCGCCCAGCCGCGACCAGAGGCCGACATAGGGGGACGGGGCGTACTGGGCCTGGAGCCCGGCGACCTGTTCGAGGGCCTCGGGGAGGGAGATGGCCGAACGCTCGCGGAGGAGTTGGCGGGCCAGCAGGGCCCGGTTGAGCTCGCGAGTTCCCAGCACGCGCTCGGTCACGCGCGGCAGTCTATCCGGGGCCTCCGGCCTGGCCGAAGGTGTCGAGTCCGAGCTTGACGGCCAGGCCGAGGCCGAGCAGGGCGATCCCCACCCGCAGGCGGTCGCCTGGCAGCCGGCGGACCAGGCCGGGCCCGATCCCGCCGCCGATGAGGAACCCCGCAGCCAGCG
>DATENJ010000033.1:0-2566 GCA_035275125.1 Actinomycetes bacterium
AGGACCGGGCCGAGCTGGTCGGCCGATCCGGCGTAGGCCAGGGTGGCAAGGGCGTGCCGCCAGCCGGCCAGGTGCGCGGCCGGCGGCTCCCCGGCGGGCAGGCCGGAGTGGCGCAGCCGGACCTCGGTCCCGCCGGCGACCGGCTCGAGGGTGATCTCCACGGTGGAGGAGCCGGCCGGGACCGCCTGGCCGTCGCCCTCGTAGCCCCAGGTGAAGACGATCTGCCGGTCCGGCTCGACGGCCACGACCCGGCCGCCGGCGACCTGCCCGGTGGGGTAGCCGACCCGCAGCCGGCCGCCGGGCTCTGGGTCGAGCACCGACGCCTGGCCCATCCAGCGGGCGAAGCGGGCCGGGTCGGTGAAGTACCGGAAGATCGTCTCGGGCCGGGCCGCGATCACCATGCTGACCTCGACCGGCCCGCTGGGGTCAGCCACTGGCGCCCACCTCCTCGGCCTCGGCCAGGGTCTTGAGGTCCTCCAGCCCGGAGCGCCACAGGTCCTCGAGCACGTCCCGCAGCGGGCCCAGGTGCTCGCGCCGGGCCTGGTACAGCCGCCGCCGGCCGTCCCGGCGGACCGAGACCAGCCCCGCGTCGTGCAGCACCCGAAGGTGCTGGGAGACGGCCCCGAAGGTGACGTCGAAGCTGGCCGCGATCTCCCCGGCTGGCCGTTCCCGGTCCCAGACCAGCCGCAGGATCTGCTGGCGGCGGGGCTCGGAGACGGCCCGGAGGGCGGCGACGCTCATGGGACAATGCTATAGCGCTCACTAAAGTATTGTCCAGCGCCGACGGCGAGGCAGTGACGGGCCGGGTCAGGCCGAGGGCGCCGAGGAGGCGGTGGCCTGGTCGAGGAGCTTGGCGATGGCGCCCTCGTCGACGCCGTGGGGGATGGGGATGCCCCGGACCCAGTCGATGCCGCCGACGCCCGGGTTGAAGACGCCGGTGCCGTCGGGGAGGAGGGCGTGGGGCGAGCCCTGGACGCCACGGCGGCGACCCTCCTGCCAGTCGGCGATGACGCTCCGGCGGTGGCCGCCGCCGTCGAAGGCGTCCAGGAACCTGGCCCGGTCGAGGCCGGCGGCGGCGGCGACGTCGGCCAGGACGGGCCGGATCGACAGGTCGCGCCGGTCGAGGAAGAAGGCGCGGCGGGCGGCCTCGTCGAAGCGGTCGGCGGCGTCCGGCCCGCCCAGCTCGCCGGCCACCTTGAGGGCCTCCATGGCCGGCAGCAGGGTCGACGGCCAGGTCTCACGCCGTGGCGCGGCGAAATGGTCGGGCTCGAGCTGGGCCAGCACCGGGATCTCCTGGCTCAGGGTCGCCCACGGGGTGCCGCGCTCGTTGACCAGCTCCAGTGGCCAGCAGCGCCAGGCCACCGGCGGCCGGCCGACCTCGGCCCTGGCCCGGCGCAGGCGGATGGAGAAGACGTAGGCCCAGGGGCAGTGGAGGTCGGAGAAGACGGTCAGCACGCGCGGCTCCTAACGAAGTGGACCTAGAGAATCCAGCTCATGGGCGAACTCGACGAGGTTGTGCCACCCTTGAACATATCGCCGCAGGGTCCTGTGGAAACCGGTCGAAGGGCCGGCGACCCGGGTCTCTCGCAATCGGAGCCTCGCACCGGTCGAAGGGCCGGTGGCGAGCTCCTGGCGGTTACCCGGCGGCGGCGCCCGTCGCTGCCCGCCGCCGTCCGGGGTCCCTCCTGGGACCGCGCCGTCCACCTCGAGGGTGTTGCACTTCTTCCACTGGTTCGTGCAGCCTACCGGCGTGCGTTCCCGCCAACGGTGGTTGCCCTCCCTCGTCCTGGCGCTCGGCCTGGCCCTGGGATGGACGGCGACCCCGGCCGCCGCCGTCGCCCCGACCGCGCCACGGGTCGAGGCGCGGACCGCCGTGGTCATGGACGCCGCCACCGGGGCCGTCCTCTGGCAGCGGCAGGCCCACCGGCCCGTCCTGATCGCCTCCACCACCAAGATCCTCACCGCCATCGTGGCCAACGACAACTACCCGGCCAAGAAGGTGCTGCGGGTCCCCGAGGCGGCCGAGCGGGTCGACGGCACCCGCTTCGGCTACCGGGCTGGCTGGCTGATCCGCCGCGACCAGCTGCTCACGACCCTGCTGCTGGTCTCGGCCAATGACGCCGCCGAGACCCTGGCCGCGGCCTGGCCGGACGGCGGCCGGGCCGGGTTCCTCCGGGCCATGCAGGACAAGGCGGCCGAGCTCGGCTGCACCGACTCCACCTGGCGCGACCCGTCGGGCCTTGACGCCCCCGGCCACCGGGCCAGCGCCGCCGACCTGGCCGTGCTCGGCCGGGCCCTGCTGGAACGGCCCGTGCTGGCCAAGCTGGTCGGGTCGAAGGCGGCGCCGTACACCTGGCCGGGCGGCCGCAGGACGGTCCTCGGCAACCACAACCACTTCGTCGGCTGGGGCCGCGACCCGGGCGCCCTCGGGATCAAGACCGGCTACACCACCAAGGCCGGCTCTACCATCGTGGCCGCCCAGCGGCGCGACGGCCGGACCCTTGTGGCGGTCGTCCTTGGCTCCAAGGTGATGTACGACGACGTCCGGGCCCTGTTCGGCTACGGC
>DATENJ010000034.1:0-2137 GCA_035275125.1 Actinomycetes bacterium
CCCGGCCGGCCGAGGCCGAGGCGCCGACGGCGGCCCGCTCGCTCGGGCTGACCAGGCGCGAGGAGGAGGTGCTGGCGCTGGTCGCCGCCGGGCGGACCAACCGGCAGGTCGCCGAGGCCCTGTTCATCTCCGAGAAGACGGCCAGCATCCACGTCTCCCACATCCTGGCCAAGCTGGGCGTCGGCGGCCGGGTCGAGGCGGCCGCGGTCGCCCACCGGCTGGGGCTGGCCGAATGAACGCCGTGCGCACCCGCTGGCTGGCCGCCGCCGTGGTGCTGGCGCTGGTCGCCGGCGCCCTGGTCTGGGTGACCGTTGGCGGGAGCCGGAGGCAGTCCGCCAGCACCAGCACCGCCGGCCAGACGGCCGAGCTCCAGCAGGGCGGCACGGTGACCTTCGCGGCCATGGGCGACCCGACCGGGTTCAACCCCAATACCAGCAAGGACGGCGGCCCCGAAGTGCAGAGAGCCGTCACGAACGTCTACCCGTCGGTGTTCCGCACCCACCCCGACCTCCTACCCCATCTCGACACCGAGCTGATGGACAGGGCCGAGCTGACCGCCGAGCAACCCCAGACCGTCACCTACCGGATCCGGGGCGACGCGGTCTGGTCGGACGGGACTCCGATCTCGGCCGACGACTTCGTCTACTTCTGGGAGCAGCAGAACGGCACCATCGAGGGCAACGACGTCCCCTCGACCGCCGGCTACCAGGACATCGGGAGCGTGACCGGCTCTCCGGACGGCAGGACGGTCAACGTACGGTTCGAGCGGCCGTACGCCGACTGGCCGGGGCTGTTCTCGAATCTGCTCCCATCCCACTACGTCCGGCAGCAGCCAGGAGGCTGGAACACCGGGCTCGACCGCCGTCCCGAACTGATCCCGTCGGCCGGCCCCTTCCGCATCGCCGGGCACGACCGGGACACGAGCGTGACTCTGGAGCGCAACCCCCGCTACTGGGGGCGGCCGGCCCGCCTGGACCGGATCATTCTGCGCTCGCTGCCGGACGCCGAGGCCCAGGCCGCCGCCATGATCAACGGCGAGGCCGACATCATCTACCCGCGGCCCCAGGTGGACCTGGTCCGCCGGGTGCAGGGGCTCCCGGGCGTCGCCAGCCAGGTGCGGTTCGGGCTCAGCTTCGAGCATCTCACCTTCAACCTGCGCCACCCGATCCTGCGGGACCTCGCCGTACGGGAGGCGATCGCCCTGGCCATCGACCGCCAGCAGCTCCTGGAGCGCACCGTTGGCCTGTTCAGCGACCGCGCCCGGGTGCTCGGCAACCGCATCTGGATGGTCGGCCAGCAAGGCTACCAGGACCACGCAGGAGGCTACGGCCGCGGCGACGTCCAGACCGCGGCGGCCCGGCTGGAGCAGGCCGGCTGGGTCGAGGGCGCCGGCGGCGTACGGGTCAAGAACGGGCGCCGGCTGCTGCTCGACTACATCACCACGGCGGGCGACTTCACCCGGTACCGGGGCGGTGAGCTGCTCCAGGACCAGCTGGCGAAGATCGGCATCGGTCTGGAGGTGCGCGCCACCAAGACGCTGTTCGATCAGCTGCCCGAAGGCGGCTTCGACATCGCCGCGTTCTCCTGGGTCGGCACTCCCTTCGCCGTCTCCGCCAGCCGGGACATCTACATCACCGGGGGCGGCGGCAACTACGGCAGGTTCTCCGACCCCGAGGTCGACGCCCTGTTCGAGCGGGCAACGGCCGAGCTCGACCCGGTCCGGTCGACCGCCCTGGCCAACCAGGTCGACCGCAAGCTCTGGGAGGGGCTGCACAGCGTCCCGCTCTACCAGCGGCCGACGTTCCTGGCCTGGCGCGACACGCTCCGCAACGTGGTCGAGAACCCGACCAGCGAAGGGCCGCTGTGGAATGCCGAGTCCTGGGGCTTCGCCGCCAAGGTGTCACCCTAGTCGGCCGGGCAGGCGACGAGCTCCCAGGTCGATGACGGCGCCGCCGCGGCCTCAGGTGCCGGAGGCGAGGGCGAGGAGGCGCTCGACCCCGGCGTCCAGTGCTCGGACCTCCCGGTCGACCTGCGCCTGGAGGGGGGCGAGCTCGGCGGCCGTCTCGGCTCCGAGGCCGGCGCTGGCGGCGCGCCGGATTGTCAGGGCGACCCGGGACACCTCGGCCACCCTGGCCCG
>DATENJ010000035.1:0-12329 GCA_035275125.1 Actinomycetes bacterium
AGGAGCACGCCGCAGGCCATCGCGGCCGCCCGCGCTCCGCGGCTCCTCGCGTCGGTCGACGTGACGCCGACCATCCCGGCGGGCCGGTCGGCCATGATCGTCGCCTCCTGGCTCGTCCTGCGCTTGTTCAAAGCGAAGCTCGACCTCCGTAGCGAGACCAGCATAATCGTAACGCTGGTCATCACCCTGGTCGAGCATGGTCAGCGGGTCGGCCTACCGGCCGAGCAGACCAAATTGCTGGGCGTGCTCGATCGCCTCGCCGCGAGAGGACACGCCGAGCTTTCGATAGATCGAGACCGCCTGGGACTTCACCGTGTGCTGGGAGACGAACAGCCGCTCGCCGATCTCCCGGAAGCTCAGGTAGGTCGGCAGCAGCGGCAGCAGGCGCAACTCGGCGGTGGTCAGCGACGAGGCGCCGAGGCCGGTCTGTTTCATGGTGGTGAGTCTGGTGCGCAGCTCCTTGGCCTGGGCGGGGAGCACGCCGAGATTGAGTCGCTGCTGGAAGATATCGTCGGCCTGTCGGAGGACGGCGTGAGCGCCGTCGGGGTCGCCGAGGGCGATGTAGGCGTGCGCCAGCTGCAGCAGGGCCTGGACCGACACCACCGGGAGGGCGTGGGTGAGCAGCGGCCGCAGGCCCGCCGCTCGCTTCAGGTGGTCGCGGGCCCGGTTCAGGTCGCCGCGGCGCACGGCCGCCCGCGCCGCCCAGGCGTAGACCAGGGCGCTGGTCCAGTAGGCGTCGAACTGGCCGCCTCGGATCAGCTCCAGGGCCCGGTCGGCGAGTGCCGCTGCTTCCGCCCAGTCGTCGCGGCCGG
Source organism: Actinomycetes bacterium (assembly GCA_035275125.1). Classification (GTDB taxonomy): domain Bacteria; phylum Actinomycetota; class CALGFH01; order CALGFH01; family CALGFH01; genus CALGFH01. Next base: position 813 of record DATENJ010000035.1, read on the forward strand.
CGGCGATGCTGCCGCGCTCGGCCAGGATGACGGCGGCCAGCGGCGGCGCACCGGCTTCGGTCGCGGCCTCGAAGGCGCGGGCGAACACCGTGTCGGCCCGCTCGGGGTTGCCGTCCAGCAGGAACGAGAGGGCTTCGGTGTGGAGCATGGTCGCCCGGTAGGGGCTCAGCGGGCTGAGCCCGTCCCAGGCCATGCGGGCGTCGCGCCGCATCTCGGCGACGCCGTCGCGGCACAGGATGGCCCGCAGGTAGGCCAGGTAGCTCTCCATCGTGCTGCCGTCGGGGAGCCGGCCCTGGGGGGAGGCTTGTTCGGCGGCCGCCGCCCACTGCTCGGCTCTGGTCGCCCGGCCCAGCAAGGCGAAGATCAGGGCGCCGTGCACGGCGACCGCCGGATACCGCTCCATCAGCTGCTCATGCTCGAACCACTCCATCCACCGCAGGACGGTGTCGACGCGTCCGCTGGCCCACACCGGTTGCATCACCTGCAGCACCAGCCGCGCGATCTGGTCGGCGTCGCCGGCGGCCTTGGCGTGGTCGATGGCGGTCTCCTCCAGCCCGTTGGCCTCGCACCAGACCGCGGCCCGCTGGTGCAGCTTCGGGACCAGGTCGGGCTCACGCCGCTCCAGCTCCGCGCGGAGCAGGTCGCGGAACAGGTGGTGGTAGCGATACCACTCACGTCGGCGATCCAGCGGGACCAGGAGGAGATTGGACCCGGCCAGCGACTCCAGCACCTCGGCCGAGCCGGTGGTAGCCAGGACCGCGTCACACAGCGGCCCGCACATGCGGTCCAGCACCGCCGTGCGGATCAGGAACGACACCTGGCTAGCGGGAAGCCGCGCCAGCAGCTCCGAGTTCAGGTAGTCGACGATGAACCGGTCGTCCCGGAGAACGCCGCCCCAGCAGCCGGTGTGTCCAGAGCCGTACCGGCAGCCTGGAGCGCCAGGGCGGCCAGGTACAGTCCTGCGGGCCATCCCTCGGTCCGGCGATGCAGCTCGGCCGCGTGCTCGGCGCCGAGACGCACCTCGACCCCCTCCAACAGCTCCCGCGCCTCGCCCAGATCCATTGCCAGGTCGTCGGCTCCGACCTCCACGAGCCGGCCCTGGCCACGCAGCCGCCCAAGGGGCAGCCGCGGCCGAGTGCGCGAAGCCAGAATTAGCCGGGACCCACCAGACAGCTGCACTGCGAGCTGCTCAAGCGCGTCCAGGCACTGGCGGTTCTGGAGCAGCTCGACGTGGTCAAGGACCAGGTCGACCGGTTCGGTCATCGCCGACATGGCAGCGGCCAACCGGGGCACGACCGTCGGCGGAACGTGGGTGGCCGGAGAGGCCAGGACCTCGAACGCCACAGGGTCAATTGGCGCGACCCGGTCCAGCGCCACTGCCAGGTAGGTCAACAGCACTGACGGGTCGTTGTCATGTGGGTCCACCGTGACCCAGGCGACCCGGTCGCCCTTGCGCTGGACCCACTGCGCCAGCAGGGTCGTCTTGCCATAGCCGGGCGGCGCCACCACACAGACCACAGCCCCGGGAGATGCTGCCTGGAGCCGCTCGACTAGCGCGGGGCGGGCCACGATCCCCGGACGCACCCATGGCGGGTGCAGCTTGGACTCAATTAGGTTGAACGGCGGCCCGTTCCGGGAACGCCGATCCTGCGCTGACCGGGACGGGCCCGTCGTTGGGGCAGTCGTCTCCACGCTACGGAGCGTAGCCATCGCCAACGGCCGCTTCAACAGCCGTCATTCTCAGGACACCTGCCCGTCCAACAAATGTTGCCGCCGCGCTTCTTGTTAGTCCGTGCTGGGTCCGCACACCATCAGGCACTGCCGGTCTCCGGCAGTGCCTGGGCGCATCGGCAACCGACAGCTCACTTGTCGTTGCCCTTGCCGGCGTTGTTCTCGCCGGGCTTGCCATTCGCGCGCTTGCGCGGTTCCTCGTTGTCCCTCGCCCGCTCCCGCTTGCTGTCCCTGTGGGCGCGGCCCTGCCCCTTGTCGGGTCGGTCCGCCAACCGGGTGCGCTGCCTGGCGGTGGACGCATCGCCATCGGCTTGATCCCCGGGACCAGTCGGCTGGGCTGCGGTGGGTTGGCTGCTCGGCGGCGTCGCGGCCAGCGCCGTGGCCCGGGCAGGTCCCGGCGCAGCGACCGCCGTGCTGGCCTGGGGGTCCTCCACGGCCAGGCCAAGGACGATTCCGACCAGGGCGCCAAGGACCGCGCCCACGGCGACCAGGAACTGGCCGTGACGGCGAAGCGATCGGTCCACAGAGGCCTCCAGGGTCGAGCACACCTCACAAGGTTGCCGGAACTCCGTTTGCCCAAACCCGGACACCGAGCTCCGTCGCCGGCCAGGGATGTCCCTGATCGTCATGTTCAGCGGTGAAAGGAGTGATTGGAGGTATAGGCGTCTCTGCGGAGGAGATGCCAGGAACGCCAGGTCCTGCCGGTGGGTCTGGCGAAGGAGGGCGGACCCGTGCGGCTGCGGATCCTGTTGGTCGGAGTGCTGTTTGCCGGGGGGGCGCTGGTGGCGGTAGCTGAGCCGGCGGCGGGCCGGCCGGCTGAGACCCCGGCCGAGCGGATCGCCCGCGAGACGGTCGCGGCCGTCCGGGCCAGTGAACGGGCCAGGCTTACCACGTCGCTGGCGCCGAGGAACCGGCGGCTGGTGGCGGCGGGGCCGCTGGCTGGGCGGTGGACGACCTGCCAGCTACCCGAAGGGTTCAACCCGGTGCACGCCTCGGTGCTGCCCGATGGCACGGTGCTGCTGATGGCGGGCTCAGGCAACGACCCCGCCGAGCTCGCGGCCGGCCACTTCCAGAGCTACATCTTCTCCCCCGACACCTGCTCGACGCTCCGGCTGCCAACGCCCGGTGACATGTTCTGCAGCGTGCATGCGATGCTGCCCAACGGCAACATCCTGGTCGCCGGGGGCACCAAGCAGTACGACCCCTTCTACGGGCTACGGACCAGCTATGAGTATGACTGGGCGGCCAAGCAGTTCGTCCGGCGGCCGCTCATGGCCGGCGGTGGCCGCTGGTACCCAGGGGCCACTCAGCTGGGCAGCGGCGACGTGTTCGTCCTCTCTGGCCTCAACGGTGCCGGCGCGCTCAACACCCAGCCAGAGGTCTACCACCCGGCAACCCGCAGCTGGAGCGTCACGCCCTACCGGCTGAGCGTGCCGACCTATCCCCACATGCTCCCGACCGCCGGCGGACGGCTGTTCTTCACCGGCGTGGCGTTCGGCGGATCAGCGGTCCGGGTGGGCTTTCTGCGGCCCCTGACCGGCAGCTTCCAGCCGGTGAGCGGGCTGGACACCAACCGGCGCGATGAGGGGGCATCGTTCTTCGTCCCCTTCAGCCAGGGCCGCAAGGTGATGGTGGCCGGCGGCGGGGTAGCCACCACCGCGCTGGTCGACCTGTACTCCTCCGCCAACCCGGTCTACCGGACCGGCCCGAGCCTGGACGGACCTAGGAAGTACCTGTCGCACGCCACCTTGTTCGACGGGCGGGTGTTGCTGGCCGGCGGCCAGGATCCACAGGACAACCCGGTGTTCACCGCCCAGCTCTACCGGCCAATCTCCAACCGTCTCGAGATGGTCGCTTCGACCTCGGCGGCCCACCAGTACCACTCCAACATGTGGCTTGACCGGACCGGCCGGGCCATCCTCGTGGGTGGCAATCCGGCCCGCGGCAGCGTCCAGCGGCTGGTCGAGCGGTTCGAGCCCTGGTATGTGGATGCAGCCGACCGGCCCCAGGTCACCTCGGCACCGTCGACCATCGCCCACAACCAGCCCTTCACCGCCCAGGTCCAACTGGCCGCCGGCACCACCCTCAAGCACCTGCGAGTGTTTCGCCTGACCAGCACCACCCACCAGTTCGGCGCGGCCGAAGGCGACTTCACCCTCACCCCGACCGGGCTGCGCTGGTCACTGACCAGCAACCCCAACCTGACCCCACCCGGCTACTACTACCTGGTCGCCGTCGACTCACGCGACGTCCCCTCAGAAGCCAAGATCGTAAAGATCATCTAGGCATGGCAAGTGAGCCACTCTGGTGTTATGCGTGGCCTGCGCGTGGGACCAGGGCCTCCAGGGCTTGCCGGGCCTGGTGGAGCGCCTGCTCGGGATCGATGCCGAGTTGGCGTGCCTGGACCGCGAAGCTGTGAGCGGCCGCCGCCAGGCGCTGGTCGCGCTCTGCCGCGGCGGCCTGGGCCGGTGCGTCCAGGACAAAGGTGCCGTGTCGCCCGCGGGTGGTGATGATCTGGTCGCGTTCCAGTTCACGGAAGACGCGGGCGATGGTGGCGGTGGCCACGCCAAGGTCGCGAGCGAGCTGGCGGATCGGTGGCAGGCGGGCGCCTTGGGAAAGTACGCCGGTGGCGACCATGGTGGAGATCTGGCTGCGGAGCTGTTCGTAGGGCGGGACCGGCGAGTCCGGGTCGAGCTGGAGGATCATGCCGGCCCTCGCCCCGGTGCCCGCCGCGACTGGACCGGCGGCTGCGGGGTTGGGCCGGTGCCGCGCCGGATCGGCCACCAAAGGGGGCTGGTCAGATCCTTCCAGCAGCCGATCGCCAGGCCGTAGCAGACCAGAGCCAGGAGGCCGGTGAGCACCCACCAGTGCCGGTCCAGCGCGCCGAGTTGGTTGCCGAGCAGAAACAGCAGCGCCGCCAGACCTGCCCCGGCGGCCCGGTGCAGCGCGGTGGACCGCAACGCGTCGTCGACGGCCAGCTCGCCGGTGCCGCCGAGCGGCTGCGGGCGGCGCACCATAGCCCGCAACCCGAGCTCCACCAGAGCGGCGACCGTGATCGCGGCGATGGCGTTAGGAATGGCACGGCCGGGGCTCCAGGACATGTCCGAGGCCAGGGGGACCAGCGCGAGCACCGCCAACGCGACCGCCCGCTCGGCCCACAGCATCCAGGCGGGCAGGTAGTCGGACAGCCGCCGCGGGGCGAGGACGGCCGCGCGGACCTGCCCGGGGTGTGGGCGCCGCCGGGTCAGTTCGGCGGCGACGGCGCCCAGCAGGTATCCGGCGGCCCAGGCGCTGGGGAAGGTGAGCAGCGACAGCGGGGAGGGAGGGAGTGGCCGGGCATGGACGAGGCCCCACCAGGCCATGGCGCCCTGGCCGACCGCGAACGGAATGACAAAGCCCAGCGTCCGTAGCCAGCGGCCCCGGCGGAGCTGCCGGCTGACATAGGTGTGCTCGTCGGGGTGCAGCCTGAGGTTGTAGCTGGCGGCCCAGGTGGCGATGGCGGCCGTGTCGGGGGGGCGAGCGGCCCAGCGCAGCAGGAGGGCAAGCAGCGCGACCGCGGTGGTGATCGCCAGGGCCCAGCCGAGCATCGGAATGCCCCTTCCCGCATTATGTACTAACGATCTAGTACGTTAGATCCATGTGTGCTAAGTGTCAACGCCACACACCGCAACCCAGGGTGCGGCCGTCGTCGGGGCCACGGTGGTCGTTGGTCGGAGCCGCGCAGCCAGCCGGGAACTCCTCGGCGTTTGCAGCGGTCGCCTCCGGGTAGGCGCGCCAAAGGGCGTTCGACGAAGGTTGGCTCATCCGGTCTGCAAAGGAGCAGCCATGAATGTTGGTGTAGTGATCGCGATCCTGCTTGTCCTCGTGGTGATCGTGCTGCTGGCGGTGGTCCTGGGCCAGCGACGACGCACCGGGCGACTACAGCAGCAGTTCGGCCCCGAGTACCAGCGCACCGTGGCCAGAACCGGCGACCAGCGCGCCGCGGAAGCCGATCTCAGCAGCCGCGAGCAGCGCCGCCGGGAACTCGACATCGTGGCGCTCGAGCCGGCTGCCCGTGACCGGTACCTGGAGGCCTGGCGGGTGACCCAGGGCAGGTTCGTGGACGATCCGGCCGGGGCCACCGGCGAGGCCGACACGCTGGTAGCCCAGGTGATGCGCGACCGAGGCTATCCGGTGGACGACTTCGAGCAGCGGGCCGCCGACGTCTCGGTCGACCATCCCCAGGTCGCCGAGAACTACCGGGCCGCCCACGCCCTCTACCAGGCCAACGAGCAGGGGCTGGCCAGCACCGACGACCTGCGGCAGGCGTTCGTGCACTACCGGTCGCTGTTCTCTGAGTTGTTGGACGCCGAAGATGACGGTCGCAAGGAGGCCATCGATGAACGAACGCCGTGAAGACCTGAGCACCGCCGACCTGGCCGGCCAGCAGCCCACCGACACCGCACCGCCCGACCGCGCCGCAGCGCCCGACGTCCAGAGGCGCGACCCCAGCGACGACGCGCTCGGTCGCGAGGACCTCGCCGCCGATGAGCGGTCGCGACACGCCACCGTGGTCGAGGACCGGCGGCCGGACCAGGAATCGGTGGCCACGCCGGTCGGCGCAGCCGCCCCGGACCACGGCACCGGGGACACCGCGTCCACAACCGGTCCGCTACTGGCCACCGAGAATGCTGAGGGGTTCCGGGCCCGCTGGACCGATATCCAGACCGGCTTTGTCGACGCGCCCCGGCGGGCCGTCGAGCAGGCCGACGCCCTGGTCGCTGAGCTCATGCAGCACCTGGCCAGCTCCTTCGCCGACGAGCGGGGACGGCTGGAGCGCCATTGGGACCAGGGTGACGACGTCCCCACCGACCACCTCCGCGACGCCTTCCAGCGCTACCGCTCATTCTTCGAACGGCTCCTGGCAACCTGACCTGACGCAGGGTTGCCTGGTCGCAGGACAGAGCACAGACACCCCGGCCCCATCCGTTCCCCGGAGACCGGGGTGTCTGTTGCGCATCCCGACCACTGGGTTCGTCAGCCGGGCCAGTTCGCCCCGGCCCATCCCGGAGCGACCGGGCAGGTGCTTCTGCTTGGCGATGTCATACAGCTCCTGGCGGGTCTTGGGCGACGCCCCCCACCAACCGCAGGCCACACAGGCGCCGTGGTGGCTCATCCGGGCGGTCTTCGACATCGGCACCTGCTTAGCTGTGCACGGGTGGTCGGACGCCGCAGACTGAGAGGGTCAACGAGCCGAGGAGCCCACCCGATGCCCATCCCGCCCAGGATCAGTGTCGTCGCCCTCCGCACCGCCGACCTGGCCCGGTCGACCGCGTTCTATGTGGCACTGGGCTGGGAGCTGTCGCCGGCCTCGACCGCGGCCATGTCCCTGTTCAAGACCGCCGGTAGCCTGCTGCTGGTCTGCACCGACGAGCTGCTGACCGAACTCGGCGGCCCCGAGGTGGCCGCCGCCCTGGCGGGCCGGCCGACCGGCGAAGCCGTCCTGTCCATTCACGTGGCCACCGACGGCGAGGTCGACGCCGCGCTCCAGGAGGCGGTCCAAGCCGGCGGGGTCGTGGTCAAGCGGGCCGCGCCCACCCCGCTGGGTGGGTCCTATGGGTTCTTCGCCGACCCCGACGGCCATGTGTGGGAGGTCATCCACCACCCGCTCCACCAGCTGGGAACCGACGGGCGGCCCGAGATCCCGTAGGCGGGTTTCGACCAGGCCCTCAAGCGGCCGCGCGGCACACGAGGCGGACCGTTCCACGTCCTCGAAGACGACGACCGCTCGGCGTTCGTGGACTAGCTGGCGGCAATTTCACGAACGGCAGTTCGGAGCCGTCCGGGCATGGAAGAGGCCGGATCGTGGGTCCGGCCTCACCTCTCGTGTTCCATCATAATCGTGCAGGTGAGAGGACCTGGCAAAGAATGGACGTCGGGCGAAGTATGAGAACCACCATGCCCTGGTTCCGACCGCGAGACCTCCTCGACCAGACCTTCGAGGTCGGCATCATCCTCAAGGGTCTGGACGGCGTGCTCGAAGTGATCGGCGGCCTGCTGCTCCTGGTCGTTCCGCCGGCGACCATCGACCGGGTGGTGACCAGCCTGACCCAGCATGAGCTGTCCGAAGACCCCCACGACTTCCTGGCCACCCACCTGCTGAGGACTGCCCACGGGCTGACCGGTGCTGCCGCGCTCTTCGGGGCCGTCTACCTGCTCGCCCACGGCCTCGTGAAGGTGATCTTGGTGGCGGCCCTGCTCAAGAACCAGCTATGGGCCTATCCCTGGACGATCGTGTTTTTGGGACTCTTCATCATCTACCAGCTCTACCGGCTGAGCTTGAAGCCCTCGGTCGGGCTGACGGCCTTGACGATCTTCGACGCCTTCATCGCCTGGTTGACCTACCGGGAGTACCGCAAGCAACTCACGGCTCGGCCGCCGGCAGGCGCGACCTAAGCAAGCGTGGCTCGGTCGCGACCCCGATGCCGCCATCCGCACCCAAGACGCCACCGGTTCACTCAGCGTGGGGCTCGGCCACCCATCCTGAGGAACTCCCGCTCGGCCTTGGTTGGCGCCATGGCGGCCGCGCGTTGGTAGGCGGCTGCCGCCTCGCGGTGTCGGCCCAGCCGCCGGAGCAGGTCGGCTCGGGTGGCATGGAAGGAGTAGTAGCTGTCCAGACCCAACGCCTCTACCAGCGGCAGCGCGGCGTCCGGACCCTGGAGCTCGCCGATGGCGATGGCGCGGTTGAGGGCTACGACGGGCGTGGGGGCGGCGAGGAGTAGCTGGTCGTACAGGGCGACGATCTGTGACCAGTCGGTCTCCTCGACGGTCGCGGCGTCGGCATGCACGGCGTTGATGGCCGCCTGGAGCTGATAGGGACCTGGCTGATTGCGGCGAAGGCAGCGGCGAAGGATCGCCTGGCCCTCGGTGATCAGGGCCTGATGCCATTGGGTGCGGTCCTGCTCGCCGAGCACTACCAGCGAGCCGTCAGGCCGTAGCCGCGACGCGCGACGCGACTCGGTGAGGAGCAGCAGCGCGAGCAGGCCGGCCACCTCGGGTTCGTCGGGCATCAGCGCCGCCAGGATCCGCGCGAGCCGGATCGCCTCGGCGCAGAGATCCGGTTCGGCTGGGCCGCTCAGGCCGGCGTTGTAGACGAGGTAGACGACGGCGAGGACGGGACGGAGGCGGTCAGGGAGCTCGTGAGCCTCGGGCATGCGGTAGGGGATCCTGGCCGCCTTGATCTTGTGCTTGGCGCGCACCAGGCGGCGCGCCATCGTTTGCTCGGTCACCAGGAACGAGCGGGCCACCTGCCTAGTTGACAGGCCGCCGAGCAGGCGCAGAGTCAGGGCCACCTGCGCCTCGGAGGCCAGCGCCGGGTGGCAGCAGGTGAAGATGAGCCGCAGCCGGTCGTCCTCCACGGGCCCCAGCTCCTGGGGCATACCGGGGTCGTCGCTCCCAGCGAGCACCGCCGCCTCGCCGAGGAGTTCCCGCCCGCGTGACTCGCGGCGCAGCCGGTCGATGGCATGGCGGCGGGCGGTGGTGGTGATCCAGCCGCCCGGGTTAGGCGGCACCCCATCGTGCGGCCACCTGCCCAGGGCGACGGCGAAGGCCTCCTGGACCGCGTCCTCGGCCAGGTCGATGTCGCCGAAGGCACGGATCAGGGCGGCCAGCGATCGGCCGGACTCCTCGCGGAAGATCCGGCCGATCTCGTCGCCGTCGAGCACCCTGTCAGGCCTCGAATCCCGCGAACGGACGGACCTCGATCGGCACCTTGATGGCCTCGGTGACCCTGGAGGCCCAGGCGAGCGCGCCATCGAGGTCCACGGCCTGGATGATGTAGAAGCCGCCGAGGTGTTCCTTGGACTCCACGAAGGGGCCGTCGGTGGTCACCACCTCGCCGCCTGCCATCCGCACGACGGTGGCGGTGTCGGGGTCGTGCAGGCGGCCGGAGGCGACCCAGGCACCAGCCGACTTCAGCTCTTGTTCGAGGACGCCGAGCTGCTTGTGGGACTGGGCCATCTCCTCATCGGTCATGGGCTCGCGGACCTCGCCCTCGCGGCTGTGGACCGACAACAGGTAGTGCGTCATGTGTCCTCCTGGCTGGTGAGCGGGGCCCGTCCCGCTCTCACCCAACTACGAACAGGCCCCGCCCAGATTGACACGCGGACCCAAGAAATCCGTCCAACATGCAGGATCGATCGCACCGTGGTCGTCCATCGCCTGGCGGGGAAGGTTTGCCCAGCCGGGCGTGATGGTCGAACATGCCCACAAGCAGGCCCCCAGGGGAAGGCGACGGTGGGCGACCTCCAACGACTGAGCGACAGCGAGCAGCTTGAGATTCTCGCCCTGCTCGAGGTCGTCAGTACCGACCGCTCCGCGATGGCCGCCGCCCGCGCCCTGGCCGAGCTCATGGGTCACCTCCACGGTCTGGGGCAACGTATCGCCGGTGAGCTGTCCGACCAGGACCGCGACAGCAACCCGGCCAGGCGCTAGGGCATTCGGCTGCTTCACTTGTTGCGACCTCAGAGTCAAGGCCGGTCCTGAATGCTGTTGGTCACCATCGTTCAGCGCCAGTCACGGTCTCGCCGGCGGTGATCCTCTTTGACGGCGAACTGCAGATCGGCCGGCGTTGGTTCCTGAGCCGCTCGCGAGGTGGCGCGCCCTGTCCGCTCAGCCGGACCTGCACCGCGGCGCGCAGAGCAGCCGCCGCGTTCCATCTGAAACCGGCCAATCTCGCACCTTGCCGAGGCCTGGCTTCCCAGGCTCGAATCCTGGACCTGCCACCACGTACCATGAGGCCGAAGCGGTACGCCTGACCGGCGGAAACGTGTGGGGACCCGCACGGAGGCATCGGATGGACGCGCACAGCGACGCCTTAGATCAGGCGCGGCGGGCCGCTACGGCACGAGATTGGCCCACCGCCGCCGCGCAATTCGACGTTCTCGAATCCGAACAGTTGACCGCCGACGACCTCGCAGCCCACGCCGACGCCGTGTGGTGGCTCGGCCGCACCGACGATGCGTTGCGCCTCGGTGCTGCCGCGTACGACGCCTTCCTTGCCGATTCCCGCCCGCTCGAGGCCGCGATGAGCGCAATGAGACTCGGGATGCTCCACGTGGCGCGCGGCGACGAGCAGCAAGGTGCCGGCTGGCTCGGGCACGCCGGACGCCTGGCAGCGGGGATTCCGGAGTGCGCGCTGCACGGCTACGTGGCCAGCTTCACCGAGGTGGAGTTGCGCCTCTTCGCAGGCGGCGAACCTGCCGCGGTGGTCGACGCGGCCCGTCGGGTGCAGGACATCGGCCGCCGGTTCGACACCCCCGAACTGGTGGCCCAGGGCCTTCACGGCGAGGGTCGCGCCCTGATCAAGTCGGGCCAGGTCGTCGACGGCTTGGCGTTGCTCGACGAGGCGATGGTGGCCATCCTGCGCGGCCAGTTCGATCCCTTTCTCACGACCGCCCTCTACTGCAATGCGATCGCGGCCTGTCACGACGTCGGCGACGTGCGCCGGATGACGCGGTGGACCGACCTGACCGAGCGGTGGCTAGCATCGCTGACAGCGGCGGTCGTGTTCAACGCGATGTGCCGGGTCCACCGAGCGCACGTGCAGCTCCTGCGGGGCGAGTGGGACGACGCTGAGCGCGGTGCGCTGGAGGTGGTGGCGCTTCTCGACACCAACCGGGTCGACTACGCCGCGGAGGCCTGGTACGTCGTCGCCGAGGTCCGCCGCTTGCGCGGGGACCCGAGCGCCGCCGACGCCTACGACGAGGCGCACGCCCGCGGACGCGACCCGCAACCGGGGCGGGCGCT
>DATENJ010000036.1:0-5813 GCA_035275125.1 Actinomycetes bacterium
CGCCCGGTGCCACGGGCCGGCGGCCCGGGGCGGCCGGCCAGGCGCCTGCCCCGCGAGCTGGTGGTGACCGACGAGGGCGGCCGGCGCACCGTCCCGCTCAAGGAGTCGCTGACCGTCGGGCGGGCCGCGACCTGCGACATCGCCATCCGCGACACCTACGTCTCCAACGTGCACGCCCGCATCTACCAGCGGGACGGGTCGTGGTGGCTGGAGGACCTCGGCTCCACCAACGGCACCTACATGAACCGGACCCGGGTGCAGCAGCCCACCGCCATCGGCCCCGGGGACGAGGTCAAGATGGGCAAGGCCACCCTGGAGCTGCGTCGCTGATGCGCCTGGTATTCGCCGCCGCCACCGACGTCGGTCGGATGCGCAAGAACAACGAGGACAGCTACCTCAGCTCCAAGCCGGTGGCCGCGGTCGCCGACGGCATGGGCGGCCACAGCGCCGGCGAGGTGGCCAGCGCCATCGCCATCGAGGAGCTGTCCGCCCTTGGCAGGCGGGGGCCGTGGGCGAACGAGACCGACGCCACCGAAGACCTCAAGCAGGCGATCCTGCGGGCCAACCGGCGCATCCGGGAGATGGCGGCCAGCGACCGCAAGCTGAACGGCATGGGCACCACCCTGGTCGCCCTGCTCGAGGACGGCGACATGGTGCACGTGGCCAACGTCGGCGACTCCCGCGGCTACCTGCTCCGCCAGGGCGAGCTGTCGCAGGTCACGGTCGACCACTCGCTGGTCCAGGAGCTGGTCGACGACGGGCGGCTGTCCCCCGAGGACGCCGAGCGCCACCCCCAGCGCAGCGTCATCACCCGCGCCCTCGGGATCGACCCCGAGGTCGAGTTCGACCTGTTCACCTACAAGCTCCAGGTCGGCGACCGGCTGCTGCTGTGCTCGGACGGTCTCTCTGACGTGGTCGAGCCGGCCCAGATCCGCAAGGTCCTGCTGCGGGTGCGCAGCGCCCAGCGGGCGGCCCGGGAGCTGGTCACGGTGGCCAACGAGCAGGGCGGGCCGGACAACATCACCGTGATCGTGGTCGACGCCGTCGACGACGACGCCGCCGAGGCCGAGGAGGCCGGCGGCGACACCACCGGCGACCTCGCCGCCGGGTCGGCCACCGGGGCCCTGCCGGTGGTGGGCGACGCCGACATGGACGGCGACCGCCGGGCCGGCAGCGGCCGCGCGGCCAGGGCGGCCAAGGACCGCTCGCTGGCCATGCACCGCCGTCTCCAGCGGGTGCTGATCGCCGGGATTGTGGTCGTGGCCGTCGCCGCGCTCCTGGTCGCCGGGCGCAGCTTCCTGTTCAGTCGCTACTGGGTCGGGTTCGACGGCGACGACGTGGCCGTGTTCCAGGGCGTCCCCGGAAACGTGGCCGGGATCCGGTTCTCGCGCCTGGTCGAGCGCAGCCCGGTCACCCGGGCCCAGGTGCCGCCCGGGTACGCCGCCCGCCTGGACGACGGGGTCCAGGCCGACGACCTGGCCGACGCTCGCAGCATCGCCCTGTGCGCCCCCCAGGTGTTCAGCCCCGACGGCTGCACCGGGACGCCGGCGACCACGGCCACGCCGACCACGGCGGCCGCGACCACCACCAGCACCCGGGCCCCGGGAGGCTGATCGGTGGAGTCCCGCCGCAATGTCGAGCTGTCCCTGCTGCTCCTGGCCCTGATCCTGTCGGTCGGGGCATACGTGATCGTGGGGCTGGCCGCCGACAACGAGGTGCCGTCGGGCAGCGCCGGCTACGGCGCCACCCTGGCCGGCCTGTTCCTCGGCGCCCACATGGTGCTGCGCTGGAAGGCCCCCCAGGCCGACCCGATCCTGCTCCCGGGGGCGGCCCTGCTCAACGGCCTCGGCCTGGTCATGGTCCGCCGGCTCGACTACGCCGACGCAGCCAAGGACAACTACCGGCCCGAGGCGCCGGCCCAGGCCCTGTGGACGGTGCTCGGGGTGGCCGTGTTCGTGGCCGTGATCCTGGTCGTCCGCGACCACCGGGTGCTCGACCGCTACCGCTACAGCTGGCTGCTGCTGGGCGTGGTCCTGCTCATGCTGCCGGTGCTGCCGGTGCTGGGGCGGGAGATCAACGGCGCCCGGCTGTGGGTGCGCATCGGCCCGTTCTCCGGCCAGCCGGCCGAGGCGGCCAAGATCGCCCTTGTGGTGTTCCTGGCCGCCTACCTGGCCGAGCGCAAGGAGCTGCTGGCCACCGCGACCTACCGGGCCGGGCCGTTCCTGCTGCCCGAGATCAAGTACTTCATGCCCCTGCTGCTGGCCTGGGCGGCCAGCCTGTTCGTGCTCTTCTTCGAGAAGGACCTCGGCTCCAGCCTGCTGTTCTTCGGGGTGTTCGTGATCCTGTTGTACGTGGCCACCGGACGGTTCTCGTACGTGGCCACCGGGCTCGCCCTGTTCGTCACCGGCGCCGTGATCGCCTACAACCTGTTCGGCCACGTCCAGGTCAGGGTGGCGACCTGGCTGGACGTCTGGCAGTACTACAACGACCGCGGGTTCCAGCTCGCCCAGGGGCTGTTCGCCCTGGCCACCGGGGGGATCCTCGGGCAGGGCTGGAACCAGGGCCGGCCCGACTTCATCCCCTTCGCCTCGACCGACTTCATCTTCGCCGCCTTCGGGGAGGAGCTCGGGCTGCTCGGGGTCACGGCCATGCTGCTGGTCTATCTCCTGATGGTGTTCCGGGGGCTGCGGATCGCCCTGGCCGCCCCCGACGACTTCGGCAAGCTGCTGGCCGTCGGGCTGGTGACCAGCTTCGCCCTCCAGGTGTTCGTGATCGTCGGCGGGGTTACCCGGCTGATCCCGCTCACCGGCATCACCCTGCCGTTCGTGAGCTTCGGCGGCTCGAGCCTGCTGGCCAACTACGCCCTGATCGCGCTGCTGTGCCGGATCTCGGACGAGGGCACGCCGGCCCCGGCCGGGCGCCCGGCCGCCCCCGCCGACACCGGGGAGGTGACGGTCGTCCGATGAACCGGCAGATCCGGCGGGTGGCTGTTGTCGTCCTGGTCGGCTTCATGGCCCTGCTCGCCGCCCCCCTGTACTGGCAGGTGCTGGCGGCCGACCGGCTGGCCAACGACCCCCGCAACACCCGGGTGCTGATCAAGGAGTACTCGATCGAGCGGGGGCCGATCGTGCTGGCCGACAAGTTCGAGGTGGCGACCTCGGTCCGCTCCAAGCAGCGGGGCGACCCACTGGAGTTCGTCCGCCGCTACCCGCAGGGCCCGCGCTACGGCATGGTCACCGGCTTCTACTCGCTGGTCTTCGGCCGCACCCTGGCCGAGCAGGAGTTCAACTCGTTCCTGCTCGGGCGGGCCCCCGAGCAGTTCGGCCAGAACGTTACCGACCTGCTCACCGCCCGCGAGACCCCCGGCGGGACGCTGGTCCTGACCCTGGACCGGGCCACCCAGGAGGCGGCCGAGGCCGCCCTCGGGGACCGCAAGGGGGCGGTGGTGGCGCTCGACCCGAGGACCGGGGCGGTCCTGGCCATGACCACCTTCCCCCGGTACGACCCCAACCAGCTGTCCAGCCACAACCCCGAGCAGATCCGGCGCAACTGGGAGCGCCTGATCAACGACGAGAACGGCCCGCTGCTGAACCGGGCCGCCGGGGCGCTGTACCCGCCCGGGTCGACCTTCAAGGTGGTCACGGCCGCGGCGGCGCTGGAGAACGGCGTCTCCATGAGCGACGAGCTGCCGTCCCCGGACGTCTTCGACGTGCCCCAGACCTCGGCCGACATCCGCAACTTCGGCGGCTCGAGCTGCGGCGGCGGCACTCTCACCCTGACCGAGGCGCTGAGGATCTCCTGCAACACCACCTTCGCCGGCCTCGGGGTCAAGCTGGGCAGCGAGAAGCTGGCCGCCGAGGCCGAGAAGTTCGGCTTCAACGAGCCCAGCCCCTACCAGCTGCCGGCGGCCACCAGCTCGATCCCGGAGAAGCAGGACGTGCCCGCCACCGCCCAGAGCGCCATCGGCCAGCGCGACGTGCGCGCCTCGCCCCTGCAGATGGCCACGGTGGCCGCGACCATCGCCAACGGCGGCCGGCGGATGGGGCCGTTCGTGGCCCGCCAGGTCGTCTCCGACAAGGGCTCGGTGGTCAAGCGGTTCGAGGGCGAGGACTTCGGCCAGGTGATCCCCGAGCAGGTGGCCGGCGACCTCAGGGACATGATGCTCCAGGTGGTCGAGAACGGGACCGGCGTCAGCGCCCAGATCCCCGGCCTCGACGTCGCCGGCAAGACCGGCACCGCCCAGCACGCCCAGGGCAGGGCGCCGCACGCCTGGTTCATCGGCTTCACCGGGTCGGGCGACCGCCAGATCGCGGTCGCGGTGGTGGTCGAGGAGGGCGGCAACGCCGGCAGCGAGGCCACCGGCGGCCGCACCGCCGCCCCGATCGCCCGGCGGGTCATGCAGGCCTACTTGGGAGGGGGAGGATGACCGCCTTGCTCGCGGACCGGTACCGGCCGGGGGACGCGACGGCGTCACTGCTGTTAGCCTGGCGCCCGCGCAGCGGCCTCTCGGATCCCCCGGCCGGCCGGTCCGGGCGCCAGCTCAACCCCCAGGCATGCGTCGACAACGGCGACGAGGACGACTGATGGCGACGACTCCGCACGTGCTGCTCGACCGCTACGAGGTGGGACGCCTGCTCGGCGCCGGCGGCATGGCCGAGGTGTTCGAGGGCCGCGACCGGCTGCTCGCCCGCCGGGTGGCCATCAAGGTGCTCCAGGCCCAGTTCGCCCGCGACCCGAGCTTCCTGATCCGGTTCAAGCGCGAGGCCCAGGCCGCGGCCAGCCTCAGCCACCCCAACATCGTCGGGGTGTACGACACCGGCACCGAGGACGGCACCCACTTCATCGTCATGGAGTACGTGGAGGGCCGGACCCTCAAGGACGTGATCCGGGCCGAGGGCCCGCTGTACCCGGAGCGGGCCGCCGAGGTCTGCGCCGACGTCTGCAGCGCCCTGATCGCCGCCCACGCCCGCGGCCTCATCCACCGCGACATCAAGCCGGGCAACGTGATGCTCACCCCCGAAGGCAAGGTCAAGGTGATGGACTTCGGCATCGCCAGGGCCACCACCTCGGAGACCATCACCCAGACGGCCGCGGTGGTGGGGACCGCCCAGTACATCTCGCCCGAGCAGGCCCAGGGGCAGACGGTGGACTACCGCAGCGACCTGTACTCGGTCGGCTGCTGCTTGTACGAGATGCTGACCGGCACGGTGCCCTTCACCGGGGCGACCCCGGTGGCGATCGCCTACCGGCACGTCCGCGAGGACCCGACCCCGCCGCGGATGCTGAACCCCGATGTGCCGGCCCCGCTGGAGGCCATCTGCCTGAAGGCGATGGCCAAGCTGCCCGACAACCGCTACCAGACAGCGGCCGAGATGCACGACGACCTGGAGCGGTTCCGCAACGGCCAGCCGGTGCACGCCACCCCGCTGATGAACGCGGCCGCCACCACCCAGGCCATCCCCCGCGACGGCGGCGCCGACCCGACGGCGATGCTCGGGACGGTCCCGGCCGACCGGGCCGCCCGTTACGCCGAGCCCGAGGAGGAGGAGCGGCGGACCTCGGTCGGCTGGATCGTGGTCAGCCTGCTCGCCCTTGTCGTGGTCGGTCTGGCGGCGTTCTTCATCACAAGGGCGCTGACCGGGAACGACAACGGCACGGCCACGACCCTGGCCCCGACGACGGTGCCACCGACGACCGCTCCCGAGACCTCGGCGCCGACGACCGCCGCACCGACGACCGCCGCACCGACGACCGCCGCGCCGACGACCGCCGCACCGACCACGGCCCCACCGACGACCGCCCCACCCACCACC
>DATENJ010000037.1:0-5166 GCA_035275125.1 Actinomycetes bacterium
GACGGCGTCGCCGGCGAAGCCCGACGGCTCGGGGCCGCCGACCAGCGCCTCGCCGGTGGCCAGCCCGACCCGCATCGACAGGGCCAGCCCCCGCCCCTCGAGCACGGCGGCCTCGGCCTCAAGGGCGTCCTTGGCGGCCAGGGCCGCCTGGGCGGCCCGCAGGGCGTCGTCCTCATGCAGGGTGGGGACGCCGAAGACCCCGACGATGCGCCGGCCGACCACGGCCGACAGCCGCCCGCCGTGCCGCTCCAAGGTGGCCCCGAGGACGGCCTGGGCCCGCTCAAGGACGGCCCGTAGCGCCTCCGGGTCGAGGCCCCCTCCGGAGGCGGACGCGACCTCCAGCTCGGCGCAGAGCACCGTCACCGGCTTGCGAACCGGCACGGTGGCGGCGGCCGGCGCCGGCGCCGGCGCGGTCCGCAGGGCCGGGTCGTGGCGCAGGATCGCCCCCTCCAGCTCGCCAAGGGCCGGCGCCGGCTCGAGGCCGAGCTCCTCCAGCAGCAGCTCCCGCACCTCGCGGTAGACCTCGAGGGCCTCGGTCTGGCGGCCGCTGCGGTAGAGGGCGAGCATCAGCTGGCCGCGGAGCCGCTCGCGCAGCGGCTGGGAGGCGACCAGGCGCTGGAGCTCGCCGACCAGCTCGGCCCCGGCGCCAAGGACCAGGTCGGCGTCGACCCGCTCCTCCACACAGACCAGGCGCAGCTCCTCAAGGCGGGCGATCTCGGCCTGGGCGAACGGCTCGTAGCGGAAGTCGGCCAGGGCCGGTCCCCGCCACAGGGCCAGCGCCTCGGCCAGCGTGTCGGCGGCCTCGGCGGCGGCCCCGTCGGCCAGGGCCTGGCGACCCTGGGCGAGCAGGCGCTCGAAGCGGCTCAGGTCGACCTCGTCGGGGACGGCCCGGAACAGGTACCCCGGCGGGCGGGTCACCAGCCGGCCCTGAGGCAGGGCCCGGCGGAGCCGCGACACGGCCGCCTGGAGGGCGTTGGCCGCCCCCGGGGGCGCGTCCTCGCCCCACAGCTCCATCAGGACGCGCTCGCTGGCCAGCACCTGGTTGGCGTGCAGCACCAGGAGGGCGAGCACGGCCCGCTGGCGAGCTCCCCCGTACGCGATCAACCGCCCGCCGTCCGCCAGCTCCAGCGGACCCAGGAGGCGAACCTCCATCGCTCCTCCAGGGCGAGTTGATGCGCCCTCGCGCATTCTCCCGCCCCGGACGAAGGCGGGACAACCACGGCGGTTCCGGAGCTGTCAGCCGGCTGTCAGCGGCCGGGCGCAGGCTCCGTCCCAACACCCGAAGGGGGACCATCCCCCGGACCAAGGAGGAACCATGCCGAAGCTCATGCGGGCGCTCGTTGTCGGCGCCATGCTGGCGGTCCTGAGCTCGGCGACGGCCGCCGTCGCCCAGCCTCCCGCCCCCCCTGACAAGGCCGTCCAGCAGTACCGGGACGGCGAGCGCGCACCACTGGGCCAGCCCGTCAGCAACGACCAG
This sequence comes from Actinomycetes bacterium, assembly GCA_035275125.1. Taxonomy (GTDB): domain Bacteria; phylum Actinomycetota; class CALGFH01; order CALGFH01; family CALGFH01; genus CALGFH01. Next base: position 1,478 of record DATENJ010000037.1, read on the forward strand.
GCCGTCCAGCGGTTCCGCGCCGGCGAGCGCGCCTCCCAGGCCGAGCCGGTCGCCGCCTCCGACCAGGCCGTGCAGCGGTTCCGGGCCGGCGAGCGGTCGTCGACCGGCCAGCCCGTCCAGACCGGCGGGTCGTCACTGGCCCAGCAGCGCCGCTGGTACTACGAGTCCACCCGGGTCCACCCGGCCGCCCCGTCCGCCCAGCCCGCCGGCCGCGCAACCCCTGTGGCCCTGCTGGCCGCCCTGGCCGCCGCCGCGGTGCTGGCCCTCTCCCTTGACGCCCTGTCCGTCCGCCGCAAGACCCGCAAGTCGGCCGCCCACCCCGCCATCTGACCACCCACCCACCAACCCGATGGGGCTGCCGCGCCCACCCGGCAGCCCCATCGCCCATTGCCTATCGGCGGAGCTCCCGGTCGACGGCCGCGAGCGCTTCGGGTTCCAGCTTCCCCAGTGTTTCGAGGGCGTCAAGCCATCGTGCTCCGGTCAGCACCTCGGCCAGGAGCCGGCGGACCTGCTGGTGGAGCGCGTCGCCGGCGACCGGGTCGGAGGCGCTGGCGGCCGTCAGGAGCTCGACGATCAGCGCCCACGCCCTCGCCTGGTCGTACCGGCCGGGGATGGTCGGGACCCTGTCCGCGGCCTCGGCGGCCACGGCCAGCGCGCGCTCGGGGTCGACCGTGACCAGGCTCCCGGCCAGCGCGGCCGACGCCTGGACCTTGGCTTCGGGGTCGAGGATGGCGGTGGTGACCCGCTGGGCGTCGTCCCACCGCCCGGCGCCGACGAGCGCCCCGGCCAGGTCACCAAGCGCCCTGCTGAGGGTGTCGGCGTCGGTGATCGTCATGACGGCCCGCTCGGCCCGGTCCCACTGCTCGACCGCGGCCAGTGCGCCGGCCACCACGGCCAGTGCCTCGTCCCGCCCGGTCTCCTCGACCTCGCCGACCGCCTGCTCGGCCTCGGCGGCCAGGGCGACAGCCCGTTCGCGGTCGACCTCCGCCAGGGCCACGGCCAGACCGCCCAGGTTGAACGTCTGGGCAAGGGGCTGGTCGGGCGTCCAGTGGCGGGTCTCCCGCTCCATGTGGTCGGCGAGGGCGACACCCCGATGCCGGTCGACCGCGACCAGGGCGGCAGCGACCGCGCCCAGCGCCTCCCGCTGGACGTCTGAATCGAGGATCTCCCAGGCGGTCGTCTCGGCATCGTCCCATTGCCCGGCGGCGGCCAGCGCCCTCGCCACGGCCGCGCTGGCCCGCTGCTGTTCGACGGCGTCGCTGATCCCGCGAGCGACGCGCTGGGCGTCGGCGGCCAGCGCCGACGCTCTGGCCTGGTCGGCCTCGGCCACCACCTCGGCCAGGGCCGCCAGCGCTTCGGCGTAGGCAGCGGGGTGCCGGTTGGCGAGATGCCGGATGACCCGCTCGGCCCGGTCCCACTGCCCGGCGCCGGCCATGGACCTGGCCACCGCCGTCAGGGCGGCGACCTGGTCGTCGGGTTCGGCGATGTCCAGGGCGGTCCGCTCGGCCCGGTCCCACTGGCCGGCGGCGGCCTGTGCCTCGGCCACCGCTCGCAGCGCGAGGTCGGGTGGGGAGAGGTCGCGGGCGGCTCGCTCGGCCAGCTCCACCCGCCCGGCGGCGGCCTGCGCCACGGCCACCGCCTGCAACGCCCAGAACCTGCCCGCATGGGGGATGCCGCGCGCGATCCGCTCGGCGTCGGTCGCCATGACGAAGGCCCGCTCCGGCGCATGGGCGATTAGGGCCGTCGTGGCCACCGCGATCAGCGTCTCGGCCCGGCCGCGGTGATCGGGGATGGCGCGAATCTCCTGCTCGGCACGGTCCCACTGCCCGGCCGTGGCCAGGGCCTCGGCCAGCGCCCGGGTGGCATCGGCCCGCGGGAGGCCGCTGATGCCGGCGGCGACCCGATCGGCCTGCTCCCAATCGTGGAGGTCGGCCAGGACCCGGGTGATCGCGACCAGCGCGGACTCCTTGCCGGCCGGGTGGGGGATGCGGTTGGCGTTCCGCTCGACGTCGGTGAGCAGGCGGGAGGCCCGATCCCGGTCGGCCTTGGACAATGCTCTGCAGATGGCGCTGAGCGGTTCGGAGTCCCTCATCATCGGGTAGCGCCCCCGAGCGAGCCCCTCGGCGCCCCGCAGTAACGCCTCGGCTCGGTCGGGATCCTGACCGGCCATGGCGCCGCCGAGCGCGGCCATGGCCGCTGCCTTCCCCCAGGTGTAGGGAATGGCTCGCGCGGTCTGCTCGGCGCGGTCCCACTGGCCGTTGGCGGCCAGGGCGTCGACCACCGACCGCAACGCGCTGGCCCCGGCGGCGGCGTACATCGGGTCGATCTCGTGGGCGGTCCGCTCGGCGTGCTCCCACAGCCCGGCAGCGGCGAACGCCTCGGCCACCGCGGCAAGGGCGAACGGCCGCACATAGGTCTCGGGGACGCTCCGGGCGGCCTGGGCGGCCTCGTCCAGCAGGCCGAGCGCACGCTCCCGGTCCGCCTCGATCATCGCCCGGCCCACCGCGGCCAGCGCCCTGGCCTTGGCGTCCGCGTCGGTGAGCTCGCGCGCCGTGGTGGCCGCCCGTTCCCACCGGCCGGCGTCGGCGAGGGCGGCGGCGATGGCGGCGAAGGCCTTCGGCTGGCTGTGGCCGGGCATGCCCTTGGCGATCGCCTCGCCCCGGCGGCGCTGGCCGAGGCGGACCAGCAGCCCTGGCAGCTCGACCGGCAGGTTCTCGTTGCGGCCCTCCAGGCGGTCGCGGTGGACCGCGAGCCGTCCCAGGGTCACGAGATCGGGCGCCGCCTCCTGGAGCGCGAGCTTCTGCGCGGCGACCAGCTCGGCGATCGCGTCGCCGTCGCCCATCGTGGCCGCCAGCAGCCGGTCGTGTCGCCGAGGGTCGGTCGCGAGCTCGGCGAGGCGGTGCAGGTCGCCCTTGTCCTCGTCGCCCAGCAGCTTCCCGTACGGCCACAGCAGGTACACCGGGGTCTCGGCGGGCCAGCCGCGCTCCCGGTAGCCGTCGGCCCAGACGTTCATGCGCTGCCGATAGCCCCCGAGGTCGCTGCCCAGCTTCTCCTGGGCAGCCACGTTCAGCGTCTCGTGCGCGAACACATAGACGATGACGTCGTCGGGACCGGCGGGGAGCGGGCCACGCTGGGTGAGGGTCATGAGGCTCCGGCCGAAGACGGTCCCGAGGATGCCGTCGAGCTTCCATTGGGGCGACCCGGTGAGCTCGGCCAGATCGGCGAGGGTGAGCCCGCCCCCGGACGCGGCGATGTAGCCGAGGATCGTCTCCTGGAGCTCGCCGCCGTGGAGCTGCTCCATCAGCTCGTTGGTGGCCGCCACCTCGACGTTGCGCGCGAACGGCGACGGCTCCAGCGTCCGCGGGACGCAGCGGCGCAGCGGGTGGTCGCCGGGAACGTCGCTGGGGATGCCGGGGTGGGGCCGGCTGGTCACCAGCACGCGGACGTTGCCTGCGGGACGCCGGGGCAGCAGCGAGGCGATGCTCGGCTTGCGGCTGGCCGGGGGCGCGCCCTCGTCCTCGTCAAGGCCGTCGACCACCAGCAGCAGCCGCTCCTGCCGCTCGCCGACCCGCCGAGCGGCCTGCTCGAGCAGCAGGACGCGCTCCCGGTCCCGTCCCGACGGGGTCATGGACGCCGACTCGTCGGCGACGGCGGCCAGCTGCTCGACCATCGCCTCGGTGAAGGCGATG
>DATENJ010000038.1:0-2186 GCA_035275125.1 Actinomycetes bacterium
CAGGTAGACGCCCTCCAGCCGGGCCACCCAGCCGCCCTCGGCCTTGAAGGCGGCGTGCAGGGCGCCGAGGCGCTCGAGGGCGTCACGGCCGAGGGTCCCGGCGGTGGCCACGTGGAAGTCGACGTCGCTGGCCGGTGGGAAGAAGTCGCCGAGGGCCAGCGACCCGTGCAGGTACAACCCGACCAGCTGGCCGCCGACGGCATCGCCGACCCCTTCCAGCAGCCGCTCGACGGCCCGGTCGACCTGGGGCCAGGGCGTCGGCCAGCCCGGCCGGGCGGTCCTCACCGGAGGAGCGGTCCCATGGTGAGCCGGAAGGCGCCGATCCGGGCGTCGGCCATGCCGTAGTAGACGTCGGCCTCCCGCTCGCCCCGGGGGTCGATGGCGGTGGGGAAGACCACGTTGGGAACGACGCCCTCGCGCTCGCCGGGCAGCTCCGGCTCCAGCAGCGGCTCGGCCGAGCGGGCCAGGACCCGGGTCACGTCCTCGGGGTCGAGCAGCATGGCCCCGGCGGTGTAGCGGACCGCCGGCTGGTGCTCGACCCGGCCCGGCTGCAGCAGGCCGGCCACCCCGTGGTGCAGCACCAGCCAGCCGCCATCGACCCGCAACGGCGGGGTGCCGCCGCCCACCTTGGCCTCCTCCCAGGGCCGCTCGGGCAGGGCGACCAGCCGGTGATCGCGGACCCAGGTCAGGCGGACCGGGTCGGCCAGCACCTCCTTGGCCGGGACGAACGACACCCAGATCCCGGGCCTCGGGTCGGGCAGGCCGGGCGGCGGGAGCTCGCCCTCGGCCGGATTGGCCCACGACAGGTCCCACATCGGCCGGTGCAGCAGGGCGAACGCCGGCTCCCCGTCCGGGCCGGGCACCGGCTCGGGGAACAGCAGCGCGTCCTTGTTCGGGTACAGGTTGAGGTCGGCCCGCAGGCTGGGGTCGAAGGCGAAGCCGACCGGCCCCAGCCGCTCCCAGCGCTCCAGGTCGGTCGAGGTGGCCAGAGCGATCCGCGGCCCGAGCGGCCCCCAGCCGGTGTAGGTCATGACATAGCGGCCGAGGGCGGCCACGAAGCTGATCCGGGGGTCCTCGACCCCGCCGCCGCCCCGGTGGCACTCCCACTGCGCCTCCGGCTCGAGGGCGACCCCGAGCCGCTCGACCCCGGCGGGCACGTCGCCGTCGAAGCGGACCCGGGCCAGCCCGACCCGGGAGTAGTTGCCCTCGGCGACCAGGCGGGGGAACAGGTACAGCTCCCCGTCGGGGCCGCGAGCGCAGGCCGGGTTGCACACCCCCCCGGCCTCGTGCGGGTTGTCCCGGTCGGGGGTCATGACGACGCCGAGGCGGCGGGCCGTCCAGCCCGCCGCCGCGAAGGCGTCTGGCGTCATCCCTTGATCCCGGAGCCGAGGTTGCTTGCCTGGAACCGCCTCTGGAAGATCAGGAACAGCACCACCGCCGGGACCACCAGGACAACCGCGCCGGCCAGGGTGGCCCCGAACGGGTTGGCCTGTCGCCCCGCCACGTTGGAGATGAAGCTGGCCAGGGCCACGGCCAGCGGCTGCAGGGCGAGCTGCTTGGTGACCAGGAACGGCCAGAGGAACTCGTTCCAGGGGCCGATGAAGGTGACGATCACCGCGGTCAGGATGGCCGGCTTGGCCAGCGGGATGGCGATGCGGGTGAGGATCTTGAGCTCGCTGGCCCCGTCCAGGCGGGCCGACTCGAACAGCTCCTTGGGCAGCTGCAGGAAGAACTGGCGGAAGATGAACACCGCGATGGCGTTGACCGCGAACGGCAGGATCATGCCCAGGTAGGTGTCGCCCAGCAGGTAGCCGCGGACGATCATCACGTACAGCGGGATCATCAGCAGCTGGAAGGGCACGATCAGGATCAGCAGCATGGCGTTGAAGACCAGGCCCTTGCCGCGGAACTCCAGCCGGGCCAGGGCGTAGCCGGCCAGCAGGCCGAGCACCAGGGTGCTGAGCAGCACCCCGCCGGTGAAGATCCCCGAGTTGAGCAGGGTCCGGGGCAGGTTGATGGCCCGGTTGATGTCGCGCAGGTTCTCAAGGGTGAGGTTGGCCGGGTTGGGGAACGCCCCCGAAACGTCGGAGTTCGGCTCGCGCTGCAGCGCCCCGATGACCATGTAGTAGAAGGGGAACAGGAAGACCACGGCGCCGATCAGCACCACGGCCAGGCGCAGCCTGCGA
>DATENJ010000039.1:0-7505 GCA_035275125.1 Actinomycetes bacterium
GCCCGGCCGGCCGCGGCGACCAGCCGCTCGAACCGGGCCGCGTCCACCGTGGCCGGGTCGGCCTCCAGGGCGTAGCCGGGCGGCCGGGTCACCACCAGCTCCGCCCCGGCCCGTCCCAGCGCCCGGCGCAGGGCCGACACCCGACCCTGGAGGGTGTTGGCCGGGTTCCCGGGCGGGTCGTCGCCCCACAGGTCCTCCACCAGCCGGTCCACCGACACCACCCGGCCCGCCTGGACCAGCAGGTCGGTCAGCAGGGCCCGCTCCTTGGCCCCTGGCACCCGCACCGCCTCCGGCCCGTTCCGGACCTCCAGCGGCCCAAGGATCCTGAACTCCATCCCGCCTCTCCCACAGCAGATCGGCAGCGCCACGTCAGGGCACCCGCCCATCCTGGCAGCAGCACCGGTCAGCGACCAAGGAGGAGACCATGCAGGAGCACGAGGTGCGGGAGCTGTTCGAGGGGCTGCGGACGGCCCTGGACCCCGCGATGGAGTACGAGGCGCGCCACGAGGACTTCCTCGTCGAGTTCCCCCAGTCGGGCGAGCGGCTGGACCGCGACGGCCTGCGCCGGCTCCAGGAGACCTTCCCGGGCGGCAAGGGCCCCACCATCCGGCTGCTCCGGGTGACCGGCGGCGGCGATGTCTGGTTCGCGGAGAGCCGCATCCACTACCCCGACGGCTCGATCTTCTACGGCGTCATGCGGGCCGAGTTCCGCGACGGCAAGATCTGGCGCGAGACCCGCTACTACGCCGAGCCGTTCGCCGTCCCCGAGTGGCGGGCCGCCTGGTCCAAGCCCGTCCTCACCGAGGAGCCGGTGGCGGCTTCGCGCTAGGAGGCCGCCGCCAGGGCGCGGTCGTCGGCGCTGAAGTCGGCGTCCGCGCCCTCTGGCGGGTTGGCCAGATGCCAGGCGACCGAGCGGTGCACGGCCTCGTGCGGGTCGGTCTCGGTCCAGCCGAGCAGGTCGCGGGCCTTGCTGGAGTCGACCAGGAGGTGCTGGGGGACCGTTCCCAGCGCCCTGAGGTCGTCGGGCAGCAGCACGTCGGGGACCCGGGCCAGCTCGGCCTCGGAGCCGGCCGCCTCCAGCACGTGCCTGGCCCACAGGCCCATCGACCAGGTGCGGGCCTCGCCCAGGTTGAGGACCTCGGCCACGGTCGCGTCCGACTCAAGGGCCAGGCGGATGCCGGCGGCGACGTCACGGACGTACCCGCGGGTCCACAACCAGCCGCCCGACCCGGCCGGGATGCGCTCGCGGCCGGCCCGGACCCGGCGCAGGATCGGCTCCTCCCGGCGCTGGTGGTCACGTTCGCCGTAGACCATCGGGAGCCGGCACACCGTCGCCTCCCTGGCCAGGTAGGCGGCCTCGACATCCAGCTTCTCGTAGGTGCCGGCGTCGACCGAGGGGTGGGGCCGGCCCCGGTAGGGGTAGCGCTCGGGGCGGACCGGGGAGGTCTCGTCGATGGGCACCGGGTCGGTCTCGGTCCCGGCCAGCACCGCCCCGAACGCCCGGTACACGTCCATGCTGGACACGACGAGCAGGCGAGTGTCGTCGCCGACGGCGGCGAGGGCGGTCTCGGCGTCGGCGGCCGAGTAGGCGCAGTTGTCGACCACCGCCTCGGGGGCGAAGTCGTCGACCGGGCCGCGCAGCTGGGGCAGGTCCTGGCGCTGGGCGTGCAGGTGGTCGACCTCGGGCAGGTCGGCCGGCTCGTGCTCACCGCGGTGCACGACCAGCAGCTCGTGCCCGTTGGCGTACAGCTCCTCGACCACGGCGGCCCCGATGAACCGGGTCCCGCCCAGCACCATCACCCGCATCCGCGCGCTCCTCTCCGGTCAGAAGCCGAGACGGGACAGCTGGCGGGGGTCACGCTGCCACTCCTTGGCAACCTTCACCCTCAGGTCGAGGTAGACCTGGGTGCCGAACAAGGCCTCGAGCTCGGCCCTGGCCCTGGTGCCGATGTCGCGCAGCACCGCGCCGCCCTTGCCGACCACGATCGGCTTCTGGCTGGCCCGCTCCACGAACAGGAACGCCCGGATCACCAGCAGGTCCTCACGCTCGGGGTCGGGGCCCATCTCCTCGACCAGCACGGCCACCGAGTGGGGCAGCTCGTCGCGGACCACGGCCAGGGCCTTCTCGCGGATCAGCTCGGCCACCAGGTGCTGCTCGGGCTCGTCGCTGGTGTGGCCCTCGGGGTACAGCGGCCGGCCCTCGGGGAGGTGGCGCAGGATCAGCTCGACCAGCAGGTCGAGCTGGGTGCCGTCGCGGGCCGACACCGGCACGACCTCGGCGAAGTCGGCCAGCTCGGCGGTCGCCTGGAGGGCGGCGGCCATCTTGGCCCGGGAGGCGGCGTCCATCTTGTTGACGACGCCCAGCTTGGGCGTTGCCACCTTGGCCAGCTCGGCGGCCAGGAAGCGGTCGCCGGCACCGACCCCGGCGGCCGCGTCGACCAGCTGGAGGACCAGGTCGACCTCGGAGAGGGTTCCTCGGACGAGGTCGTTGAGCCGCTGGCCGAGCAGGGTGCGTGGCTTGTGGAGGCCGGGGGTGTCGACCAGCACGATCTGGCCCTCGGGCCGGTGCAGCACCCCCCGGACAGCCGACCGGGTGGTCTGGGGCTTGTCCGAGACGATCGCCAGCTTCTGGCCGAGCAGGGCGTTGAGCAGGGTCGACTTGCCGACGTTGGGCCGCCCGACCAGGGCCACCAGCCCCGACTTCACGGCGCGCGCTCCAGGTTCTCCGGCCCGAAGCTCTCGGGGAGCAGCGCCCCAAGGGTGGTGGTGAGGAGGGCGTCCCCGCTCTCGCCGGCGCACAGCACCTCCAGCTCGGCGCCTTTGGGAAACTCGCGCAGGACCTGCCGGCAGGCCCCGCAGGGGGTGACCGGGTCGGGGCCGTCGCCGGCGACCGCGATCGACTGGAAGCTCCGCGCCCCGGCGGCGACGGCCGCCACCACGGCCGCCCGCTCGGCGCAGATGCCAAGGCCGTAGCTGGCGTTCTCGACGTTGGCGGCGGTGATGACGTCGCCCTGGGTGGTGAGCAGGGCCGCCCCGACCCGGAACCCGGAGTAGGGGGCGTAGGCCCGTTCGCGGGCCGCCCGGGCGGCGGCGACCAGCTCGGCGGCGGCGGGCCGGATCACAGCCGGCGGGCCTGGGCGGTGATGTCGGTGGACTCCTCCGGGGGTGTCAGCCGGTGGATCCGGACCCGTCCGATCCGCCGGCCCTGGACCCGTTCGGCCCGTAGCCGCAGGCCCTGGAACTCGACCTCCTGCCCTTCCCGGGGCACCCCGCCGACCACGTTGAACAGCAGGCCGCCGATCGAGTCCCACTCGGTCGACGGCAGCTCGACGTCGAGCAGCTCGTTGACCTCGTCGATGCCGAGGCGGGCGTTGACCCGGTAGTCGCCGTCGGGCAGCGGCTCGATGTTGGGCTCCTCGCTGTCGTACTCGTCGGCGATCTCCCCGACGATCTCCTCGAGCAGGTCCTCAAGGGTGACCAGCCCGGAGGTGCCGCCGTACTCGTCGATCACGATGACCATGTGGCTCTTGCGCTTGCGCATCTCGCGGAGGCACTCGGCGGCCCGCATCGACTCGGGCATGAACTGGGCCGCGCGCAGGATGTCGGTCAGGGGCTTGTCGGCCTGGCCGTCGTGGAGGCGCCGGAGCACGTCCTTGGCGTAGGCGAGGCCGACGACCTCGTCGATGGTGCCGTCGTAGACCGGGATGCGCGAGAAGCCCGAGCGCAGGATCAGCTCAAGCACCTGCTGCAGCGAGGTCTCCCGGGGGACCGCGACCATGTCGGGCCGGGGCACCATGACCTCTCGCAGGATGGTGTCGCCGAACTCGAAGATCGAGTGGATCATCTCCCGCTCTTCTTCCTCGATGACCTCGTCGCGCTCGGCCTCGTCGACCATGGCCTTGATCTCGTCCTCGGAGATGAACGGGCCGCTCTTCAGGCCCTTGCCCGGGGTGACGACGTTGCCGATGCCGATCAGCAGCCGGGTCAGCGGACCGAGGACCGGCAGGCGGGTGAGCACGTACACCACCGGCGCGATCGCCAGGGCGGCCCGGTCGGTGTGCTGGACGGCGTAGGTCTTGGGCGCCACCTCGGCGAAGATGAAGGTGATCAGGGTCATGAACAGGGCGGCAATGGCGACCCCGAGGCCGCCGCCGACGATCCGGTCCATCACCGAGGTGAACAGGGCGGTGGCGGTGAACTGGACCACCAGGAGCATCAGCAGGATCAGGTTGAGGAAGCGGGCTGGCTGCTCGACCAGGTTGAGCAGCTGGGCGGCGCCGCGGCGCTGCTCCTCCCTGAGGTGCATGGCCCTGGCCCGGCTCATCCGGGTCAGGCTGGTCTCGGCCGCGGCCAGCATGGCCGCGATCCCGGTCAGCGCGGCCACCACCAGCAGCGTCCAGCCGTCGGTCGGGGTCAGCCCGTTCACGGCCGCTCACCGGCGCGCCAGCGGGCCAGCAGCTCGTTGGTGCGGGTCTGCATGGCCCGCTCCTCCTCTGGTTCGGCGTGGTCGAACCCGCACAGGTGGAGGATGCCGTGCACGGTCAGCAGCTCCAGCTCGGCGGTCAGGCTCTGGCCGTTGCGGGTCGCCTGCTCGGCCGCGTACGCCGGGCACAGCACGATGTCGCCCAGCAGCCAGGGCGCGTCGTCGTCCTCCTCGTCGTCCAGGTCGTCCTCGTCGTCGGCTTCACTCAGCCGGTCGGCGGCGAACCCGCGCGGCCCCGACGGCCCGTCGGGCGGCCCCGAGGCCGGCGACGGCCCGTCGATCGGGAAGGCGAGCACGTCGGTCGGCCGGTCCTCGCCCATGTAGCGCTCGTTCAGGTCGGTCATCACCGACCGGTCCACCAGGAGCAATGAGATCTCCGACTCCTCGACCCCTTCGGCGTCCATCACCAGACGGGCCAGCCGGGCCAGGGACGGCTCGTCCACCCTGTAATCGGCCTGTTCGTTGGCCAGGAACACACTCATTCCCGACCGCCCCAAATGTGGTGGCCGGCCCGCGGATGCGGGGGTTCGGGTCCCATCTACGCCCTGGCCTCGTCATAGCGCCGGTACGCCTCGACGATGTCCTGCACGATCCGGTGCCGCACAACGTCCCGGCTGGACAGGTACACGAACGACAGGTCGTCGATCCCGCTCAGGATCTCCCGCACGATATTCAGCCCCGAGTGCTGCCCCGCCGGCAGGTCGATCTGGGTGATATCCCCCGTCACCACCGCCTTGGAGTTGAACCCCAACCGCGTCAGAAACATCTTCATCTGCTCCGGCGTGGTGTTCTGCGCCTCGTCCAGCACGATGAAGGAGTCATTAAGGGTTCTTCCACGCATATAGGCCAAAGGGGCCACTTCGATCGTTCCGCGTTCCATCATGCGGCCGATCTGCTCGGCGTCGATCATCTCGTAGAGGGCGTCGTAGAGGGGGCGAAGGTAGGGGTCGATCTTCTCCGAGAGGGTGCCGGGGAGGAAGCCGAGCTTCTCGCCGGCCTCGACGGCCGGGCGGGTGAGGATCAGACGGTTGACCTGCTTGGCCATGAGGGCCTGGACGGCGACGGCCATGGCCAGGTAGGTCTTGCCGGTGCCGGCGGGGCCGATGCCGAAGACGACGGTGTTCTTGCGGATGGCGTCGACGTACTTCTTCTGACCGACCGTCTTGGGCTTGATGGAGCGGCCGCGGCTGGTCAGGACCGAGTCGCCGAAGACGACCGAGGGGCGGGCGGTGCCGTCGCCCTGGATGATGTCGATGGAACGGCCGACGGTGTCGGCGGTCAGGGCGTCGCCCCGCTCCAGCAGGGTGATGAGCTCCTCGAAGAGGCGGGCGACCCGTTCCGCGTCGGCCTGCTCGCCGGTGATGGTGATGTCGTTGCCGCGGACGAAGACGGTGCTCTCGAAGGCGGCCTCGATCAGCTTGAGCAGCTCGTCCCGGGTGCCGAGGAGGCTGACCATCGAGTGGTTCCCGGGGACCAGCACCTTGACCTGGACCTGTGTAGGTTGCCGCACGCTTGCCGTTTGCCCCTCCGTCCGGGGACGCCGTCGTAGACCGGCCGTCGCTGGCCGGCAGGTTCCCGAGTATAGCGACCCTACAGGTGGGTGATGGGGACGGGCTCCACAGGGCCGGCCAGGTTGAAGCCGAACACGCGGCTGTAGAAGTAGAGCTCGGCTTCGAGGGCGCGGCGGATGTGGGCGGCCTGGCGGAAGCCGTGCTGCTCGCCGGGGAACGGGAGATAGGCGTGGGGGATGGCCTTGGCGTCGAGGGCGGCGGCCATCATCTCGGCCTGGGCCGGGGGCACGACCTCGTCCTCGAGGCCCTGGAGGAGGATGACCGGGCAGGAGAGGCGGTCGGTGAAGTGGATCGGTGACCGCTCCCGGTACAGCGCCTCGGCCTGCGGCCAGGGGCCGATCAGGCGGTCGCAGTAGCGGGACTCGAACTTGTGGGTGTCGGCGGCCAGCGCGGCCGCGTCGGCCACGCCGTAGTAGCTGGCCCCGGCGGTGAAGACGTCGCGGAAGGTGAGGGCGCACAGGGTCGTGTAGCCGCCGGCGCTGCCGCCGCGGATGGCCAGGCGGGCCGGGTCGACGTCGCCCCGGCGGGCCAGGAACTGGGCGGCGGCCACGCAGTCGTCGACGTCGACGATCCCCCACTGGCCCTCGAGGCGCTTGCGGTAGGCGCGGCCGTAGCCGGTCGACCCGCCGTAGTCGACGTCGACCACGGCGACCCCGCGGCTGGTGAAGTACTGGTAGCTGAGGTGCAGGTCGCTGACCACCCCGGAGGTGGGGCCGCCGTGGCTGGCCACGACCAGCGGCGGCCGCTCCCCCGCCGGGCCCTGGAAGGCGGCGTTGGCCGGCGGGTAGTAGAGGGCGTGGGCGGTGCGGCCGCCCTCGGTGGGGAACTCGATCGGCTCGGGGACGGTCAGGTAGCCGGGGTCCAGCTCCGCCTCCTCGCTGGACCGCAGCACCTCCACACCGGCGTCGGCGGGGTCGATCAGGACCACCGCCGGGGCCTTGGTCGGACTGCCGGCGATGCAGGCCAGCCGCCCCCCGACCGTCCGCAGCTGCGGCGGGTAGAAGGAGGTGAACGGCAGCTCAAGGTCGGTCAGGGTGCCGTCGGCTTCCAGCACGCCGAGGCGCTGCAGCGGGCCGCGGCCGTGGATGCAGGCGATCCGGCCGCCGGGGAGGAACGCGTAGGTGGCCATGCCGAAGACCCATTGGGGATGGCCGAACTCCTCATCGGCCGGGGCAAGCGCCTCGAGGGCCCCGCCGGACCCGTCGGCCAGCCCGTACAGGTTCCACCAGCCTGTCCGGTCGCTGGTCAGGTGCAGGACCCCGTCGGGGCTCCATTCGGGCTGGAACACCGACTCCTCGGTCCCGCCGGCCACGGTCACCGGTTCGCCGGCCAGGCCGTCGCCGCCCAGCTCGGCCAGCCGCAGCTCGGTCCCGTCCCAGGGCATGTTCGGGTGGTCCCATTCCAGCCAGGCCAGGCGGCGGCCGTCGGGGCTGATCCGGGGGCTGGCGTAG
>DATENJ010000040.1:0-2114 GCA_035275125.1 Actinomycetes bacterium
CCCCGACCTGGACCTGGACGGCGGCGCCCTCCTGTCCACCTGGGACGACGACCCCTTCATCGAGGCCGCCTACTCGACCCGGACCCCCGCCTTCGACCCCGGCGACCCCGACCTCCTGGCCCGCCCGGTCGGCCCCCTCCACTTCGCCGGCGAGCACACCGCCGGCCCCTGGTCCGGCCTCATGGAGGGCGCGCTACGCAGCGGCTTCCGGGCCGCCGGCGACCTGCTCGGTCAGCCGGGGTCGCGGGCGACCTTGTAGGAGGCGGCCTGGGCGACCGGGCGGACGACCATGACGTCGATGTCGACGTGGGGCGGCCGGGTCACCGCCCAGGTGATGCAGTCGGCGATGTCGTCGGCGGTCAGTGGCCGCACGCCCGCGTAGACCTCGTCGGCCCTGGTGGTGTCGCCGCGGAAGCGGATGACCGAGAACTCGGTCTCGACCATGCCGGGGGCGATTTCGGTGATCCGGATCGGCTCGCCGTTCAGCTCGAGGCGCAGGGTCTGGGTGATGGCCCTGACGGCGTGCTTGGAGGCCGCGTAGCCGGCCCCGCCCGTGTAGACCTCGAACCCGGCGATGGAGCCGAGGTTGACGATGTGGGCGTGGGGGGCGGCCCGCAGCAGGGGCAGGAAGCTGCGGGTGACCCGCAGCAGCCCGACGACGTTGGTGTCCATGGTGGTCTGCCAGTCGGCGTCGCGGCCCTCGGCCACCGGGTCGAGGCCGACGCCGGTGCCGGCGTTGTTGACCAGCACGTCGGCGTGGCCGTGGCGGTCGCGGACGGCGGCCGCGAAGGCGTCGACCGAGGCCGGGTCGGTGACGTCAAGGGCCAGGGTGGTGGCGCCGACCTCCTCGGCCAGGGGCTGGAGGCGGTCGGCGCGGCGGGCGCCGGCCACGACATGGAAGCCGGCCCTGGCCAGCTGCCGGGCGCTGGCCGCCCCGATGCCGCTGGACGCGCCGGTGACGACCGCGATCCGCTCGCCTGCCATGACGGACCTCCTGTCAGCGTGAGGACGGGTAGACCCGCTCGGGGGTCAGGACATAGACGAGGCGGCGCTCGGCGACCATGGCCGCCCGGTACTCCTCGAGGTCGTCGGGGTCGCGGCCGGTGGCCGCCCGGTACAGGCGCAGGTTGTCCTCGACCCGGTGCTGGCGCCGGGTCTCGACCGGCCCGCTGACGGTCAGCCACTCGCCCCAGAACCCCTTGCCGAGCACGGTCAGGCTGGCGTACGGCCGCGCGGCCAGGTACCGGGTCCGGACCCGGAGATCGGTGCCCGAGCTCCACAGCTCGCCGTCGACCAGGGCGCACAGCACGGGCACGGCGTGGGGCCGGCCACGGTTGTCCACCGTCGCCATCACGGCGCTGTGGTTGGCCTCGAGGAAGGCGCGCTGCTGGGAGGACAGGAGGTCGGCCATGGCTGCGGCTCCGCAGGGGTCGGGGGTCAGCGGGACGGCTACTGTACCGGGCCGGGGTGGGCCCGCCAGGCCAGCCCGGCCGTGGCCAGGTCGTCCCAGAACCCGGGGTAGGTCTTGGCCACGCAGCCCGGGTCCTCGAGGACCACGCCGGGGACGCGGGCGGCCACGGCGGCCAGGGCCATGGCCATGCGGTGGTCGCCCCAGGTGGCCAGCCGGGCCGGGCGGACCCGGTCGGGGCCGGCGCCTTCGACGACCAGCCCGTCGGGCAGCTCCCGCACAACCACTCCGAGCTTGGCCAGCTCGGCGGCCAGGGCGGCCAGCCGGTCGGTCTCGTGGCCCCGGGTCACCGCCACCCCCCGGATCCGCGAGGGGCCGGTGGCCAGCGCGGCCAGGGCGGCCACGGTGGTGACCTGGTCGGGCATGGCGGCCAGGTCGGCGTCGACCGGGCCGAGGGTCGCGGGGCCCCGGACGGTCACACAGTCGCCGTCGCGGGTCACCGTCGCCCCCATCGCCTCCAGCAGCTCCGGCAGCGCGGCGTCGGGCTGCAGGGTCCCCTGGGTGGCGTTGGTCACCGTCACCTCCCCGGCGGTGGCCGCGGCCAGCGCGAACAGGTGGGCGGCGGCGCTGGCGTCGTACTCGACGGCCAGCTCGGCCGCCCGGTAGGGCCTGGGCGCGACCCGCCAGGCGGCCGGGCCGGCCGGGT
>DATENJ010000041.1:0-5962 GCA_035275125.1 Actinomycetes bacterium
GGGGTCGTCCTGGCCCAGCTGGCCGCGGCCAGGGCGGCCCGGCCGGAGGTTAGCTAGCCGAGGCGCGGCAGGACGTCGCGGGCGACCAGGGTCGCGGCCAGGCACACGAACGCCACCGCCGAGATGCCCGTGAGCCAGGCCTGCCCGCGGGGCCCGACCCGTCGGCCGGAGCGGGCCACGGCCAGGGCGATCACCGCCTCGAGGCCCGAGGCGACCAGGAACCAGACGGCGGTGAACAGCACCAGCCCGGCGGTGCCCCCGGCGCGCTGGGCCGCCAGCATCGCCGGGGTGCCCGTGGCCAGCCAGAACGTCCAGGTGAGGGGGTTGGCCAGGTTGCCGGCGACGCCCTTCCAGAAGGCCCAGCGGTCGCTGACCTCGAGCTGGCGGCCCCGCCGCCACAGGGCGACCGCCTCGCGGCCCGCCTGCCAGGCCAGGTACAGCAGGAACAGGGCGCCGACGGTCCCGACCCACAGCGCCCCCCGGTCCAGCGAGCGGATGATCCAGGCGAAGGCCAGGGCCGGGACCAGCAGCACCAGGTCGGCGGTGGCCGACCCGAGGATGACCCGGAAGGCGGCCCCGAACCCGCTGGTCGCGGCCTGCTGGACGATCACAACGAAGATCGGCCCGACAGCCAGCGCGGCCCCAACTCCCAGCAGCATCCCCAGCCACAACACCTCGATCACGCCGGTCATGGTAGTGGCCGTCGACGGCGACTAAGGTGGGGACCGGAGACGACAAACCCCCCGGACCCAGGGAGCCGACGGTGAGCGAGGAGCGCGAGGACGTCACCGCGGGCGGGGCGCTGGACCAGCTTCCCGACGCCGACCCCGACGAGACCAGAGACTGGCTTGACTCGCTGAGCGACGTTGTCGAGCGCGAGGGGCCGGCCCGGGCGCGCTTCCTGCTCCGCAAGGTCCTCGGCCACGCCGGCACCCTCGAGGTGGGCCTGCCCCCGCTGCCCTCCAGCGACTACGTGAACACCATCCCGGCCTCGGCCGAGCCCGACTACCCGGGCGACGAGGAGCTGGAGCGGCGGCTGCTGGCGATCGTGCGCTGGAACGCGGCCGCCATCGTGTCGCGGGCCAACCGCCCCGAGCTGGGCGTCGGCGGCCACATGGCCTCGTTCGCGTCCGCGGCCGAGCTGTTCGAGGTCGGCTTCAACCACTTCTTCCGGGGCAAGGAGGGCGGCGCCGGCGACCAGATCTACTTCCAGGGCCACTCCGCCCCCGGCGTCTACGCCAGGGCGTTCCTCGAGGGCCGGCTCACCGAGGCCAACCTGGACGCCTTCCGCCAGGAGAGCAAGCCCGAGGGCCTGTCGTCCTACCCGCACCCGCGGCTCATGCCCGAGTTCTGGGAGTTCCCCACCGTCTCCATGGGCCTCGGCCCGCTCAACGCCATCTACCAGGCCCGCTTCAACCGCTACCTGCAGCACCGGGAGCTGGCCGACACCTCCGGGTCGCGGGTGTGGGCCTTCGTCGGCGACGGCGAGATGGACGAGCCCGAGGCCCAGGGCGCGCTGACGGTGGCCGGCCGGGAGAACCTGGACAACCTGACCTTCGTGCTCAACTGCAACCTCCAGCGCCTGGACGGCCCGGTCCGCGGCAACGGCAAGATCATTCAGGAGATGGAGTCGCTGTTCCGCGGGGCCGGCTGGAACGTCGTCAAGGTCGTCTGGGGCCGGCTGTGGGACGACCTGCTGGCCCGGGACGAGACCGGCGAGCTGGTGGCCAAGCTGAACTCGACCCCCGACGGGGAGTTCCAGACCCTTGCCGCCGAGAGCCCGGCCTACATCCGCGAGCACCTGTTCGAGACCAAGGGGCTGCAGCGGCTGATCGACGGCCTGTCCGACGCCGAGGTGGTCGCCCTGGCCGTCGACCGGGGCGGCCACGACCTGCGCAAGGTCCATGCCGCCTACCGGGCCGCGCTCGACCACCAGGGCCAGCCGACGGTGATCCTGGCCCACACCATCAAGGGCCGGGGGCTGGGCCGCGAGTTCGAGTCCCGCAACGCCACCCACCAGATGAAGAAGTTCGTCCGCGGCACCCTCAACACCTTCAGGGACCGCCTCGGCATCGACGTCCCCGACGAGGCCCTCGAGAAGGGCTATCCGCCCTACTACCGGCCCCCCGACGACTCCGACCTGCACAAGTACCTGCTGGAGCGCCGCCGCGACCTCGGCGGCCCGGTACCGGCGCGGGTCGACCGCTCGGGCCCGCTCGACCTCCCCGCCAAGGAGCTGTACGCCCAGCTGAAGAAGGGCTCGGGGAAGCAGCAGGTCGCCACCACCATGGCCCTGGTCCGCCTCATCCGGGACCTGCTGCGCAACAAGGACGTCGGCCAGCGGATCGTGCCCATCATCCCCGACGAGGCCCGGACCTTCGGCATGGACGCGTTCTTCCCCAACCTCAAGATCTACTCGGCCAAGGGGATGCAGTACGACGCGGTCGACCGGGAGCTGGTGCTGTCCTACAAGGAGGACCGCAAGGGCCAGATCCTCCACGAGGGCATCACCGAGGCCGGGGCCATGGGGTCGTTCGCGGCCGCCGGGTCCAGCCACGCCACCTTCGGCGAGCCGATGATCCCGCTGTACATCTTCTACTCGATGTTCGGGTTCCAGCGGACCGGCGACTCCATGTGGAGCGCCGCCGACCAGCGCTGCCGCGGGTTCCTGATCGGAGCAACGGCCGGGCGGACCACGCTGAACGGCGAGGGCCTCCAGCACCAGGACGGCCACTCGCTGCTGGTGGCCACGTCCAACCCGGCGTGTGTGGCCTACGACCCGAGCTTCGCCTTCGAGATCCCGGTGATCGTCGAGGAGGCGCTGCGCCGCATGTACGGCGAGCAGGCCGAGGACGTCTTCTACTACCTGACCGTCTACAACGAGCCGTCGGTGCAGCCGCCCATGCCCGACGGGCTGGACGAGCAGCAGATCCTCCAGGGCCTGTACCGCTACCAGGCGGCCGAGGGCGACCACCCCCTGCGGGCCCAGATCGTGGCCTCGGGCAGCGCCATGCCGATGGCCCTTGGCGCGGCCAAACTGCTGGCCGACGACTTCGACGTCGCCGCCGACGTCTGGAGCGCCCCCGGTTGGCAGCGGCTGCGCCAGGACGCCCTCGACTGCGAGGAGTGGAACCGCCTCCACCCCACCGAGGAGCCGCGCAAGCCGTTGGTGACCCGGACCTTCGAGGAGGTCGAGGGTCCGATCGTGGCCGTCAGCGACTGGATGAAGCTGGTCCCCGACCAGATCTCCCGCTGGGTCCCACGCCCCTACACCATCCTCGGCACCGACGGCTTCGGCCGCTCCGACACCCGCCCGGCCCTGCGCCGCCACTTCAAGATCGACGCCGAGAACATCGCCGTGGCCGTCCTTCAGGAGCTCGCCCTCGCCGGCGACCTCGACCGCGAGAAGGTCGCCGAGGCCATCAAGACCTACGACCTTGACCCGGAGTCCACCACCGAGGTGCCGTAACCCCGGAGTTGCGGTCGATCAGGTGGGCAGCTGGCCGACCTGCCCGACTGCCCACGGGCTGAGGGCCCAGGGGGCGGTGGCGGCCAGGGTGCGGAACGACGCCCAGGGCACCCAGCGCCACTCGGCCACCTCCTCCGGGTCGGGCTGGGGCGGCGGCTCCGGGTCGCCGTCCAGGTGGGCGAAGTAGACCGGGCAGACCTCGTTCTCGACCATCCCGTCGGCGGCCACCGCCCGGTAGGCGAAGGAGGGCAGGACCAGCTCGAGGCGGGCCGGGCGCAGGCCCAGCTCCTGGCCGAGCCGGCGGCGGGCGGCCTCTGCCGGGTCCTCGCCGGGGGCCGGGTGGCCGCAGCAGGAGTTGGTCCAGACCCCGGGCCAGGTCCGTTTGCCCAGCGCCCGCCGGGTGGCCAGGAAGCTGCCCGCGGCGTCGAACAGGTAGACCGAGAAGGCCAGGTGCAGGGGGGTGTCCGGGCCGTGGACGTCGGCCTTGGGCATGGTCCCGGCCGGCCGGCCCTCGGGGTCGAGCAGGACGACCAGCTCGCGCTCGGTCCTCACGTTCTACTTGGGCGAGGACTGGACGAACGGCGGGCGGGTGACGGTGACCTGGCCGCGCTTGCCGCGGACGTCGACCTGGAGCTCGGTGCCCTTGGCGGCGACGTCGGGGAGCACGTAGGCCAGGGCGACACCCTGGCGCAGGGTCGGCGAGAAGGTACCGCTGGTGACCTCGCCCACCGGGCGGTCGCCGTCGAGCACGGGCATGCCGTGGCGCGGGATCAGCCGGTCGGACGACAGCAGCCCGACCAGCTGCCGCTTTGGCCCGGCCTCCTTGCGGGCGGCCAGGGCCTCACGGCCCCGGAAGTCGCCCTTGCCCATGGCCACGGCCCAGCCGAGACGGGCCTCGAACGGGTCGGTGTCGGTGGAGATGTCGTTGCCGTGGAGGGCGTAGCCCATCTCCAGGCGCAGGGTGTCGCGCCCGCCCAGCCCGACCGGGGTGGCCTCCAAGGTCGCGCCCCGCTCGAACAGCTCCTCCCACAGGGCGGGGGCGACCTCGCCCGGGACCAGCAGCTCGAACCCGCGCTCGCCGGTGTAACCGGTGCGGCACACCCGGGCCGGGGCGCCCCCGTAGGTCGTGGCGGCCAGGTGCATGTAGGGCAGGTCGGCCGCCTCCGGGAACAGGCTCTCGACCAGCTCGGGGGCGCTGGGGCCCTGGACGGCGAGCACGGCGATGTCGGGCCGGGGCGTGACCTCGGTGCCGCCCGGGTCGGACGCGCGAACGGCGTCGGCCACCTTGGGCCAGTTGGCGGCGTTGGGGACCAGCAGGTAGCCGTCGGTCTCGCGGTAGACGATCAGGTCGTCGACGATGGTGCCCTCGTCGGTGAGGCACAGGGTGTACTGGGCCGCGCCCGGCTCGGTCAGGCGGTCCAGGTCGTTGGAGAGGGCGTGCTGGAGGGCGTCGTGCGCGCCCTCGCCCCTGACCTCGACCTTGCCCAGGTGGGAGAGGTCGAACACGCCGACCGAGGAACGGACCGCCTTGTGCTCGGACAGGGTGCCCTTGTACTCGATCGGCATGTCCCAGCCGGCGAAGGCGCCCATCTTGGCCCCGAGGCGCCGGTGGACGGCGTCGAGCGGCGAGCGGCGCAGGCCGTCGCTCACGACTGGCTCTCCCGCGGTGGGCGGGGGGTGCGGCCAGGAGGCCGGGAGGTCCGGACCGGCGGCGGTGCGTCGTCGCCGAGGATCCGCTCGGAGCGGCTGGCCTTGAGCCGGGCGTTGTAGGCCCGCATCCGCTCCGGGTAGCCGACGATCTGGACGTCGTAGACGGGCAGCTGCAGCTGCTTGGCGACCTGGCGGATCACCTGGGGGGAGCCGACCCGGCGGCGGGTCCACTCGCCGTCGGCGGCCACCGCGACCGCGGTGGTGTCGGTGACCATGGTCTCGGGCTCGACGAAGAACTCGACCCCGACCCGGGTGCGGGCGAACTCGCGCAGGGCGTCGAGGTCCTCCGAGGTCGCCTCCCGGTCCATGGAGGCGACCCGCCGGCCACGGGTGCGGCGGATGCGGAGGTTGTCGAGGAAGCTCAACTGGGGTTGCCGGCTGCGGAGTCGACCGGGTGGACGATCGACAGGACCTGGCGGGAGACGTCCATGTGGGGCAGCTCGGTCGCCTGGGCCATCTCCCGGACACTCCAGCGGACCACGTCCCGGATGGAGACGATCCCGACGATCTGGTCGTTGGAGATCACCGGCAGGTGGCGGATCTTGGCCTGGGTCATCTGGTTGGCCGCGTCCTCGACCGAGGCGTCGGGCGAGATGGTGTACAGGTCGCCGATGAGCGCCTCGTGGGCGGCGACGTTCTTGGGCTCCTCGCCGGCCCCGATGACCTTGAGGATGTCACGCTCGGTGAGGATGCCCAGCACCCGCTCCTCCTCGAGGACGATCACCGAGCCGATGCCCTTGGCGTCCATGAGGCTGGCCACGTCGGCGACGTTGTAGTGCGGGC
>DATENJ010000042.1:0-2007 GCA_035275125.1 Actinomycetes bacterium
GGGCTCGGGGTCGGGCGGCTGCTGCTCGAGGCCTGCCTCGAGCGGGCCCAGGCCGCCGGAGCGCCGGTGATCTGCCTGCACACGGCCGAGTTCATGCCCGCCGCCGTCGCCATCTACGAGGCGGCGGGCTTCCGGCGCGACCCGGTCCACGACTTCGACGCCGCCGGCCACCTCGCCCCTGACGGCGGCGTCCGGCCCGTCCCCATCCTCGCCTTCCGGCTCGATCTCGTCCCGCACCACACCGAGCGTTCGGAGACCGGCGTCGCCGTCGACCTGCGCCCGGGGGGCCGGCGGAGGCGGAGCTTGCGCCAGCGCTTCGTCACGGCCCGCGACGCCCACCCAGCCAGGAGCACACGGTGAACTACGAAGCGGTCCGCGACCTGCTGGTGACGCAGTGGACCTATACCGGCGGGCCCAACGAGGACAAGGCCGCCGACGTCTACACCGACGAGACGGTGCTGGAGTTCCCCCAGTCCGGCGAGCGGTTCCGGGGCCGGGACAACATCACCGCCTGGCGCCAGCAGTACCCGGCCCGGCTCGAGTTCGAGCCCCGGGAGCTGCGGGGGAGCGGCGACCTCTGGATCGCCGAGACCGGCCTGCGCTACGACGGCGGCGAGCCCGTCAGCGTGGTCAAGATCCTCCAGTTCCGCGGGGACAAGGTGGTGCGCGAGACGCTCTACTTCGCCGACCCGTTCCCGGCCCCGGAGTGGCGGGCGCCGTTCGCCGAGGACGGCCCGGCCGAGCGCCGCGGCGACCTCCCGGTCTCCATCGCCGCCGGCAACTGAGCCTATTCGCGATGCAGGCGCAGGCGGGCCCCTGAGGCGCGGACGCGGATCAGGTAGCGGCCGGCGCTGCTGCCGCCGGCCCGCCAGGCGTCGGCCCCGCGCTCGAGGCCCTCGTCGCCGAAGTTGTCGACGCTGAGGCCGTCGACCCGGATCTCGACCGTCGCCGTCTTCGGCAGGTACAGGTCGACCAGGCCGGCCGAGAGCTGGAGGTCGACCGGGACCTCGACCGCCGGGTCGCCGAGCCGGACGGCCAGGCGGGAGGGCCCCGACTGGAAGGTGAGGCGGCGCAGGTCGAGCGCGCGCAGGTCGAGGTCGGCGGTGACCGCCCCGGCCGAGACGTCCAGCTGCCAGTCCAGCGAGGTGTTGAGCTGGACGCGCCAGTCGTTGCCGCGGTTGCGGGCCAGGATCCCCCGCTGGGATGGCGAGCGCAGGTCGAGCACGGCCAGGTTGCCGGCGGTGGTGACCTGGACGCTGGGCTGGCCGGGGCCGCGCAGCTCTGAGGCGTACAGGCCCGCCGCCCCCGACACGACCTGGAGCTGGCCGCCGCCCATGCTGGCCCGCAGCTCGGCCCGGGCCGCCCCGGGCGGGACGGGCTCGTTGGGTTTGACGGTGACGGCCGGGTCGGGCGAGGACAGCGACAGCACCAGCGGCCCGACCACGGCCACGACCAGCAGGAGCACCCCGACCGAGCGCAGCGACCCCCGGCCGGTGCCGCGGCCCACCCGCTCGAGGCCGATCCCGACAAGGGCCAGGGGGATGGCCAGCAGGATGGTCTGGACGATAGAGGTGACCCGGGTGGCCAGGGCGGCCACGGTCACGGCGAGGCCGACGGCCAGCACGACCAGGCCGGTCCAGTAGGCGCCGGGCCGGCCGCTGGGCGGCGGGTCGTGGTCCTCGGGGTGGAACAGCTCCGGGTCGCCGGGCTCGTCCGGCCGGGGCGTGGTCACGTCGATGGTGTCCGGCCGCTGCACGTCCCTGGCCACCGCTACTCCTCCCTCTTGGCTGCCGAGGGGAGTATCCGTCGATCGCCGGGAATCGGGGAAATCACGGCTGCTCGACCATGGTCGTGAGGCGCTCGGTGAGGGCGACGGCGGCCCGCCGGGCGCCCTCGAGGCGGCCGGCCCGGACGGCCAGGTCGTCGTGGACCGGGCCGGCGGCCATCCGGCGCAGGTTGAAGGCGATCGTCGAGATGCCGCCCTCAAGGCCGGCCCGGAGCAGGTGG
>DATENJ010000043.1:0-2141 GCA_035275125.1 Actinomycetes bacterium
CCCCAGGTGTCGGTCACCCCGGCCACCCCGAGCAGCACCGCGCCCATGACGGGAACGGCCAGCAGGGCGAGCAGCTTGGAGCGGATCGACAGGTTTCCGAACATCTGCGGATCCTATGGAGGAACCGCGACGCTTCCAAGTTTCGGGAGGTTCGGGCCGTTCAGGCGCTACGGGTCAACCGCGCTGGACGCTGTCCTTGGCCTCGGACGTGCCCTCGGCCTTGGTCTTGGACTTGGACTTGGACTTGGTCTTGCCGGCGGGCCGGGGCCGTGGCGACGGGGGGTCGAAGCCGCGGTCGTGCATGCCCTGCTCAATCTCGGCGATGGCCGTCTCCACCACCCTGACCCTGGCGAAGCGCTTGGAGTCGGCCTCGATCAGGTGCCAGCGGGCCAGCGGGTGGTCGGTCCGCTCCAGCATGTCCTCGATCGCCTGCTCGTAGGCGCCGCGCTTCTCGCGGTTGCGCCAGTCCTCGGCGGTCAGCTTCCAGGTCTTCAGCGGCTCGGAGTCGCGCCGCTTGAACCGGCGCAGCTGCTCCTCGTCGGAGATGTGCATCCAGAACTTGAGCAGGATCATGCCCTCGAGTACCAGCGACCGTTCGAACTCGACGATCTCCTCGTAGCCCCGGGACCACTGCTCGGGGGTGGCGAACCCCTCGACCCGCTCGACCAGGACCCGGCCGTACCAGGACCGGTCGAGCACGGCCATGCCGCCCCAGCCGGGCAGGCTCGACCAGAACCGCCACAGGAAGTGGTGGCGCTTCTCGTCGTAGGTCGGGGCGGCGAAGGAGGCCACCCGGACGTGGCGGGGGTCCATGGGCGTGACCAGCCGGCGGATGGCGCCGCCCTTGCCGGAGGCGTCCCAGCCCTCGAACAGCACGCACACCGGCGGCCCGAGCCGTCCGTCGCCGAGCAGCCCGCCCAGGGTGAGCCGCAGCTCCAGCAGGCGGTTGGAGGCCGTCTCGAGCCGCGCCGCCTCCTCCTTGCGGCTCAGCTTGCGGCTCAGGTCGAGCTCGTTCAGGCGTCCCATGCGCCGATCCTGGCAGGAGCCACCCGCACCCGGCAAGAGGGCAAGTTCACCGACGCCGCAGCGCCGACAACGTCAGGCCAGGGGCGATCGCCTCGGGATCGACCTTCAGGGCCAGCACGGCCGGCCGGCCGGCGCCAAGCGCCCGGTCGAGGGCGGCCGGGACGTCGGCGGTGGCGGCGACCGTCTCGCCGGCGGCGCCGTAGGCCTCGGCCAGGGCGGCGAAGTCCGGGTTCTGGAGGCCGGTGGCGATCACCCGGCCCGGGTAGGCCCGTTCCTGGTGCATGCGGATGGTGCCGTACATGGCGTTGTCGACCACCAGCACGACCACGTCGAGGCCGTGCTGGACGGCGGTGGCCAGCTCCTGGCCGCACATCAGGAAGTCGCCGTCGCCGGCCACCGCCACCACCGTGCGCTCGGGATGGACGACCTTGGCCGCCAGCGCGGCCGGGATGCCGAAGCCCATGGCCCCGCTCTTGGGGGCGAGCTGGGTGCCGTGGCGCCGGAACTGGAAGTAGCGGTGCACCCAGACCGAGTAGTTGCCGGCCCCGCTGGCCACGATGGCGTCGTCGGGCAGACGCTCGCGCAGCGCGGCCAGGGCCTGGCCGAGGTCGACCCGCCCCGCCCCGGGCGGGGCGCCGCCACCGGTGGCCGGGCCCTCGGCCGGCCATTGCCGGACCCAGGCCTGGTAGTTGGACCGGGCCGCCTCCGTCCAGGCCGCCCAGGCGTCGCCCCTGACCGGGGGGACCGAGCGCCACGCGGCCAGGAACGGGCCAACGGCCGCGTTGACGGCCAGGTCGGGCTGGTACAGCCGGCCCAGCTCGGTCAGGCCGGGATGGACGTGGACGAGCCGCTGGCGGGGGAACGGCGCCTCCAGCAGCCGGTAGCCGCCGGTAGTGATCTCGCCGAGGCGGGGGCCGACGGCCACCACCAGGTCGGCGGCCCGGACCCGCTCGGCCAGGGCCGGGTTTGTGCTCACCCCGAGGTCGCCGACGTAGCTGGCCGAGCGGTTGTCGAGCACGTCCTGGGAGCGCCAGGAGGCCGCCACCGGCAGCCGGCTGGCCTCGGCCACGGCCCGCAGGTCGCCCGCTGCCGCGTCGGTCCAGCCGGGGCCGCCG
>DATENJ010000044.1:0-14512 GCA_035275125.1 Actinomycetes bacterium
GGCCGGCCGCGATCCGCTGCCCGGCCCTGACCCGTTCCAGGTCGGCCCGGAGCTCGGCCGCGGTCTGGTAGCGGTCCTCGGGCCGCTTGGCCATCGCCTTCAGGCAGACCGCCTCCAGCGACGCCGGGATGTCGGGGTTGAGCAGCCGCGGAGGCGCCGGGTCCTCGCGGACGTGCCGGTAGGCGATCGCCACCGGGGTCGCCCCGCGGAACGGCACCGTCCCGGTGAGCATCTCGTACAGGCAGCAGCCGACCGAGTACAGGTCGCTGCGGTAGTCGACCGTCTGTCCCTGGGCCTGCTCGGGCGACAGGTACTGGGCGGTGCCGAGCATGGCCGCTGTCTGGGTCAGCGTCTCCCCCACGGCCGCCCTGGCGATGCCCAGGTCCATCAGCTTCACCCGGCCGTCGGGCATGAGCATGATGTTGGCCGGCTTGACGTCGCGGTGGACGAGGCCGCGGGCGTGGGCGGCGGCCAGGGCCGAGCAGACGTCGGCGGTGATCTCGGCCGCCCGGTCCGGGTACAGCGGCGCCTCGGCCCGGATCACGTCCTTGAGGGTCCGGCCCTCGACGTACTCCATGACGATGAAGTGGGTGCCGTTCTCGGACCCGGTGTCGTAGACCGCCACGATCCCGGGGTGGGAGAGGCTGGCCGCGGTCTGGGCCTCACGCCGGAACCGCTGCGCGAACTCCGGGTCGTGGGCATGCTGGGACAGCGGCACCTTGATGGCCACCCGGCGGGACAGCAGCCGGTCGCGACCCTCGAACACCTCGGCCATGCCGCCAGCACCGAGCAGACGGCCGACCTCGTAGCGGTCCAGGAGCACCTGGGGGGTGGTGGTCATGGCGTCAGCAGCTTATACGTCCCAGTATGCGGACGTGGTGACCGCCACGGTCAGTCGCCGATGGCTCGCTCCAGGAGGTCGCTGACCAGTTTGGGGTTGGCCCGGCCGCGGGTCTCGCGCATGACCTGGCCGACCATGGCCCCGAGCACGCCGCGCTTGCCGCCCCGGAACTTGCCGGCCAGGTCGGGGTTGGCGGCCACGACCCGCTCGACCACGGCCTCCAGCTCGGCGGTGTCGGAGATCTGGGCCAGGCCCTTGCGTTCGACGATGGTGGCCGGCGACGCCTCCGAGCTGAACATCTCGGCCAGCACGTCCTTGGCCGCGGTGGCCGAGACGGTACCGGCGGCCAGCAGGTCGAGCAGTTCGCCCAGTCGCTCCGGCCCCACCGGGTTGGTGGCCATCGTCCGGCCGAATTCCCGCAGGTCGTGCTGGAGCTCCCCCATCACCCAGACCGCCACGACCTTCGGGTCCCGCCCCGGCCCGTCGGCTGCGGGACCGGCCAGGACGGTCTGGAAGTAGGCGAGCACCTCGGGGTCGCGGACCAGCCAGCTGACCTCCTTGGCGGGCAGGCCGGTGGCCTCGGCCAGGCGGGCCCGCTGCTCGGCCGGCAGTTCGGGCAGCTCGGCCCGGAGCCCCTCGACCCACTTGGCGGTGGCCTCGATGGGGACCAGGTCGGGCTCGGGGAAGTAGCGGTAGTCGGTGGCGAACTCCTTGGACCGCATCGGCTCGGTCCGCCCGGCCCCCTCGTCCCAGTGGCGGGTCTCCTGGGTCAGCTTGCCGCCCTCCGCCAACACCCGACGCTGCCGTTCGGCCTCGTAGTCGACCGCCCGGTAGAGGCTGCGCAGTGAGTTGAGGTTCTTCAGCTCGACCTTGGTGCCGAACTCCGCCTGCCCGACCGGCCGGATCGACACGTTCACGTCGAACCGCATCGAGCCTTCCTCGAGCTTGGCGTCCGAGACCCCGAGGGCCAGCAGCACCGTCCGCAGCTCCTCGGCGTAGGCCCGCGCCTCCTCGGCCGAGCGCAGGTCGGGCTCGGAGACGATCTCGACCAGCGGGATGCCGGCCCGGTTGTAGTCGACCAGGGAGTAGTCGGCGCCGTGGATCCGCCCGGTGGCTCCGACATGGAGGCTCTTGCCGGTGTCCTCCTCCAGGTGGACCCGGGTGATCCCGATCCGCCGGACCTCCCCCTCGACGTCCACGTCCAGCCAGCCGTCGACGCACAGCGGCTCGTCGTACTGGGAGATCTGGTAGTTCTTGGGCATGTCCGGATAGAAGTAGTTCTTGCGGTGGAACTGGGAACGCTCGGCGATCCGGCAGTGCAGGGCCAGCCCGATCCGGGCCGCGTACTCGACGGCCCGGCCGTTGGCCACCGGCAGCGATCCCGGCTCGCCGAGGCACACCGGGCAGACCTGGGTGTTGGGCTCGGCCCCGAAGGTCGCCGGGCAGGCGCAGAACATCTTGGTCGCGGTGCTCAGCTCGCAGTGGGTCTCGATGCCGATGACCGTCTCATAGCGACGGGCTCCGACCTCCTCGGCGACAGCGGCGGTCACGATCGCACCTCCCCGGCCTCGGCCGGTCGGACCGGGCCGGTGGGGAGGCCGAGGTCCTGCTCGAACGCCCAGGCGGCCCGGAGCATCGCCGCCTCGCACAGCGCCGGGGCGATCAGCTGGAGCCCCACGGGCAGCCCCTCCGACAGCCCCGCCGGTACCGACACGGCGGCGTTGCCGGCCAGGTTGACCGGGATGGTGAACACGTCGTTGAGGTACATGGCCAGCGGGTCGTCGGCCTTCTCGCCGATCGGGAAGGCCACCGTCGGCGCGGTCGGCCCGACCAGCAGGTCGAAGCGCCGGTAGGCATCGTCGAGCTCGCGGCGGACCAGGGTCCGGACCTTCTGGGCCTGGCCGTAGTAGGCGTCGTAGTAGCCGGCCGAGAGCGCGTAGGTGCCGAGCATGACCCGCCGCTTGACCTCGGCCCCGAAGCCGGCCTGGCGGGTCCGCAGCATCATGTCGACCACGTCGGCCGAGTCCTTGACCCGCAGCCCCCACCGGACCCCGTCGTAGCGGGCCAGGTTGGAGGAGCACTCGGCCGGGGCGATCAGGTAGTAGGCCGACAGCGCGTACTCAAAGGACGGCAGCGAGCACTCCTCGAGCCGGGCGCCGAGCCGCTCCAGCCGGTCAAGGCCCTCGCGGACCCGGGCCAGCACACCCGGCTCGGTTCCCTCGAGGAACAGCTCCTTGACCACCCCGACCCGCAGGCCGTCGATCCCGTCGGTGAGCCCCGAGGTGAAGTCGACCGGGGCGTCGGGGATGGAGGTCGAGTCCATCGGGTCGTGGCCGGCGATCGTCTCCAGCAGGGTGGCGGCGTCGCGCACGTCGCGCGTGAGCGGGCCGACCTGGTCGAGGGAGGACGCGAAGGCGATAAGGCCGTAGCGGCTGACCAGCCCGTAGGTCGGCTTGACGCCCACGATGCCGCACAGGGCCGCCGGCTGGCGGATCGAGCCGCCGGTGTCGGTGCCGATCCCGAGCGGCGCCTGGCCAGCGGCCACCGCCGCCGCCGACCCGCCGCTGGAGCCGCCCGGCACCCGGGTCGGATCCCAGGGGTTCCTGGTCGGGCCGAACCCGGAGTTCTCGGTGGAGGAGCCCATGGCGAACTCGTCCATGTTGGTCTTACCGAGGATCACCACCCCGCTGTCACGCAGCCGGCGGACCACGGTGGCGTCGTAGGGCGGCACGAACTCGTCGAGGATCTTCGACCCGGCGGTGGTCCGGACCCCCTTGGTCACCAGCACGTCCTTGAGGGCCAGGGGCACCCCGGCAAGGGGGCCGAGCGGCTCGCCCCGCTCCCTGGCCGCGTCGACCTCGCCGGCGGCCTTGAGGGCCTGGTCGCCGGTGACGGTGAGGAAGGCGTGCAGCTGCTCGTCGGTGGCCGCGATCCGGGCAAGGGCGGCCTCGGTGGCCTGGACGGCGGTCGCCGCACCGCTGGCGAAACGCTCGGCGAGCTCATGCGCGGTCAGGTCGGCCAGGGATCCCGGGGCCGGCCCGGTCGGGCCCGCCCGGTCCGCGGGGGCCGCCGGGCTCACGGGGCCTCCTCGATGATCCGGGGGACCTTGAACCGGTCCTGCTCGACCTCGGGGGCGGTCGACAGCGCCTCCTCCCGGGTCAGGCAGGGCCCGGGCACGTCCTCGCGCCACGCGTTCACCCTCGGCAGGGGATGGGCGGTCGGCGGCACCCCTTCGGTGGGCAGCCGCCTGATCTTGTCTGCCTCCTCCAGGATCAGCGACAGCTGCGCCTGGAAGCGGTCGATCTCCTCGTCGGTCAGCGCGAGGCGGGCGAGACGGGCGACGTGCTCGACGTCAGCACGGCTGATTGGCATGGACAAATCCTTCGAACGTTCCGGCGGTCGGCCGAGTCTACCGTCGCCCCTCCGACGATTGCCGTGGGATTTCCACAGCCAGCTCGACCACGAACCCGTCCGGGTCCTCGACATGCACCGTCCGATGCCCCCAGGGCCGGTCCAGCGGTCCCTTCAGGATGGTCGCGCCGGCCGCCCGCAGCCGCTCCGCCTCGGCGTCCACGTCCTCGACCAGCAGCACGACCTCCCCGCCGGGGCTCCCGGGCGCCGCGACGCCCTGCCCGGTCAGCTCCTCCAGCCGGTTCCGGTCGTACAGCCCGAACTTCGCCCCCTGGGTCGCGAACTCGACGTACCCGTCGCCCCGCAGCTTGAACGGCAGCCCGATCACGTCCCGGTAGAACGCCAGCGACCGCTCCAGGTCCTCCACGAACAGGATCACGTACCCGACCTGGCTCATCGTCCAAGTATCGCCGAACGCCGCTACGAACCCCACCACGAGGCCTGCCAGGTGAGGGCGGAGAGGGTGGCCTGGCCGGAGAGGCTGGGGTGGAAGCGGTCGAGCTTGGAGACCATCGGGCGGGTGAAGGCGTAGTTGTAGGTGCGGTAGTTGTCGAAGCGGCAGTTCGACCAGGTGGCGCAGACGTCGCGGAGGGCGTCGTTGAGCTCCTGCTGGCGGTCGATGACGGCCTGGCGGTCGGCGGTCGAGTTGAAGAAGTTGAGCATCGAGGGGCAGATGCCGGCGGCCTGCCAGACGACCTGGGCGACCGGGTCGGTGCGCAGCACGCTCCAGAGCTGGTAGAGGTTCGGGATCGAGGCCACGAACACGTGGCTGGCCGGGAGGCCGGCGCGGAGGATGTCGAGGGTCTCGGCGAGCTGGGCACGGAAGGTGGCCGTCGGGGTGAGGGTGCCGTCCCAGCCGCAGAGGTCGTTGGCGCCCATGAGGATGGTGACGTACTGAGCGCCCTGGCCGACGGCGGCGCGGGCCTGGCCGGGGGCGTCGGCCATCCGGGCGCCGGAGACAGCGTTGTTCCAGCGGTGGCCGCGGATGGCCGGGTTCAGGGCCCGGATCCGCTCGTAGTGGCTGGCGATGCCGTCGAGGGGCGCAGCGCCGGTGGACCAGCTGTGGCTGGGCCAGCTGCCGTAGAAGCAGCAGACGTCGACGGCCTGGGTGATGGAGTCGCCGATGGCGGCCATCGAGTCGGGCAGGGCCGGCACGGCCGCCACCGCTGCGGCCGCCGGAGCATCTCCGCCTGCGCCGGTCGAGGCGGAGGCCGGGGTGGCGGTGGCGAGGGTCGCCAGGACCAGGGCGACCCCGGTGGCGAGCATGCGGAATGGCCTGGGCATCTCTGACCTCCCGGGTCGCGCGGAACGGGACGCTGGTCAGAGAATGACCGATTTCAGCGTTGATGCCTAGATATGCGGTTATGCGCGAACGTCCGAGGCCCTGGTCGCGGGCCTCAGGTGGAGGTGGGGATCAGGGGTAGTCGCGCTCGATGCGGCGCTCCTCGACCACGCGCTCTTCCGGGTAGACGGTGGAGCGGCGGCGGTACGGGGAGAAGCTGCTCCAGAACAGCAGGGAGAGGAGCAGGCCGATCACGCCGGCGACCATCAGGATGATGCCGACGGTGTTGATGTTGAAGCCTTCGGTGGTGACGTTGACCGCAAAGGTCAGGATGGCTCCGATCACCAGCAGGAAGATGCTGGCTCCGATGCTCATGGTGCCTCCTTCAAGTCAAGCGCGGTGTCTCCGGTCCGCCCTACCCGGTCGGGCCTCGGGGAAACCCCCGATCCGGACCGGGCGACCCTATCAGCGGGAGCCGTCACCAGTCCGCGCGGCGAGGGCGAAACCTATCAGCGGGAGCCGTAGCTGGCGCGCAACTCGGGATCGTCGACGGCCAGCCGGACCGCCCCGGCCACCTGGAGCTGGAAGACGAACCCGGCCAGCAGGCTGATCCCGGCAAAGGCCAGCAGCTCCCACTTGTGGTCGTAGAGGAGCTCGAGGACCAGACCGGCGAACGCGGGGAGGAGCCCGAAGACCAGGGCCTGGCCGGCCCAGCCCATGGCCAGGCCGCGGAAGCCGATGGCCCGGGCCCGCTCGGCTCTGGGCTGGCGCAGGCGCGGGTCGGGGTGGTCGAGGGCCCGTTTGCCCGCGACCAGCAGCCGGGCCGGCCGCAGGGCCAGCCAGGCCCCGACCAGCACCGCCAGCACGGCCACGGCGACCACCGCGGACACCGCCACCCCGGCGACCCGCTCGACGGTCGCCGACGGCCCGCCCAGCCCGTTGAGGCCGGCGTTGACCATCGCCGCCACCACCATCCCGGCGAACAGGAACGCCACCCGCACCGTCCGCACGATCGGCTCCGGGTCGGGCCCCCGGCCCGTCGGCTCCTGCTCCCGCGACCCTTCCGGGTCGAGTGGGTGCCAGACGCCACTCACGGGGCCACCTCCTGGTCCTGTCCGAGGAGGGCGGCGAAGGCGGGCTCGTCGAGGGTGGGGACGCCGAGCTCGGTGGCGCGGGCGGCCTTGGAGCCCGGGTCGGCGCCGACGACCACGTAGGCGGTCTTCTTGGAGACGCTGGAGGCGACCCGGCCGCCGCGGTCCTCGATGGCGCGGGCGGCCTGGTCGCGGGTGAAGCCGTCGAGGCCGCCGGTGAGGACGAAGGACATGCCGGCCAGGGTCTGGGGCAGCTCGACCCCGGTGTCGCCGTCGGCCTTGGTGTTGACGCCCACCTCGACCAGGCGGCGGACCAGGTCCTGGTTGCCGTCGTCGGCGAACCAGGCGGCGACGCTGGCGGCGATGGTGGGGCCGACCCCGCCGACGTCGGCCAGCTCCTCCTCGGAGGCGGCGGCGATCGTCTCAAGGGACTTGAGCCGGTTGGCGAGCAGGTTGGCCACGGTGCCGCCGACGTGGCGGATGGACAGGCCGACCAGCAGCCGGTCAAGGGGGCGCTGCTTGGAGGCCTCGATCGCGGCCAGGAGGTTGGCGATGGAGCGGTCCTTGAAGCCGCCCAGCTCGGTGAGGTCCTCGGCGGTGACCCGGTAGATGTCGGCCGCGTCGCGGAGCTTGCCCGCCTCGATCAGGGCGGCGATGGTCTTCTCGCCCAGGTGTTCGATGTCCATGGCCCCGCGGCCGGCGAAGTGGACCAGGGTGCCCCAGCGCTGGGCCGGGCAGCCGGTGGTGTTGGGGCAGCGGGTGGCCGACTCCCCCTCTGGGCGGACCAGCGGGGTGCCGCACTCCGGGCACCTGGCCGGGAACTTCCAGCGCCGCAGCCGCTTGGGCCGCTTGGTCAGGACCGGGCCGACCACCTCGGGGATGACGTCGCCGGCCTTGCGCACGAACACGGTGTCGCCGGGCCGGACGTCGCGGCGGGCGACCTCGTCCTGGTTGTGGAGGGTGGCCAGGCCGACCGTCGACCCGGCGACCAGCACCGGCTCCAGCACCGCGAACGGGGTCGCCACCCCGGTCCGCCCGATCGACACCATGATGTCCTTGAGCAGGGTGGTGCGCTCCTCGGGCGGGTACTTGTAGGCGATCGCCCAGCGCGGCGCCTTGGAGGTGCGGCCCAGCTCGTTCTGGAGGCCGCTGGCGTCGACCTTGACCACCACCCCGTCGATCTCGTACTCGAGGTCGTGGCGGTGCTGGGCCCAGTGGGCGACGAACGCCTCCACCTCCTCCAGGGTGGCGACGCTCCTGGTCTGGTCGGCCACGGGCAGGCCGGCCCGCTCGCAGAAGTCGAGGAACTCCGAGTGGGAGGCGAAGCGCATCCCCTCGGCCAGCCCGAACGAGTGGCAGAGCATGGCCAGCTGCCGCGACCCGGTGATCTTCGGGTCCTTCTGGCGCAGCGAGCCCGAGGCGGCGTTGCGGGGGTTGGCGTAGACCTGCTTGCCCTCGTCGGTCATCTGCTGGTTGAGCGCCTCGAACCCCGAGGAGGGGAAGAAGATCTCCCCCCTGACCTCGAACGCGGGCGGCGGGTCGTCGAGGGCCAGGCGCTGGGGCACGTTGGCGATGGTCCGCACGTTGGGGGTGATGTCGTCCCCGACCCTGCCGTCGCCCCTGGTCGCGGCCCGGACCAGCCGGCCACGCTCGTACTGGAGGGAGACGGCGACCCCGTCGATCTTGAGCTCGCAGACATAGGCGGGGACGTCGCCGACGATGCGCTCGGTGCGCCTGCCCCAGGCGGCCAGCTCCTCGGTCGAGAAGGCGTTGTCCAGCGAGAGCATCGGCACCCGGTGACGCACCGGCGCGAACGCCCCCGCCTGCACCGCCCCGACGGTCTGGGTGGGCGAGTCGTCGGTGCGCAGGTCCGGGTAGTCCTGCTCCAGCAGCTCCAGCTCACGGAACAGCTCGTCGTACTCGGCGTCGGAGATGTCGGGGTCGCTGAGCACGTGGTAGCGGTACAGCGCGTCCCGTAGGCGCGCCCGGAGCTCGTCGACCCGCCTGGCAGCCTCCTCGGCCGAAACTGGCACCCGTCCCCCTCGGCTCGGTTCCCGCTCCTCGCCACCAGTATCGCCCACCTTCCCGACCCTCGCCGCCCCCTGTCCACAGCCCCGAGATCCACCCGCGCGAACACCAGGACGGCGTCCTATGCTGAGCGTGGTGTTCGCTTCCTTGGGTCGCTTCGTCTACCGCCGCCGGGTGCCGGTGGTGCTGGCCTGGGCGCTGCTCCTCGGGGTCGGGCTGGGCGTCGGCGGGCAGGTGTTCGGCCGGCTCGGCAGCGGCAGCGGACTGCGCGACGACGCCGAGTCGGTGGTCGTCTCGGACCGGCTCAGCATGGCCGGGGGCGGCGGGACCGGGATCAGCGGCCTGATCGACGGACGCCCGGCCGGCGACCCGGCGTTCCAGGCCGAGGTCAACGCGGCCGTGAAGGACCTGGAGGCCACCCCCGGCGTCGAGCGGGTCACCGGCCCCTGGAGCAGCGGCGAGCCGCTGGTCGCCCGCGACGGGCAGGCGGTGCTGGTCCGGGTCGAGCTGGAGAGCCGGCTGACCCGCCCCGCCTACCAACGGGCGGTCGAGCAGGTCGGCCAGCGGCTACGGGCCGTCGACGCCCCTCGGGTCGTGGTCGGCGGCGAGGAGCAGGCCCAGGACGAGTTCCAGGAGCAGGCCCGCAAGGACCTGGAACGGGGCGAGACCCTGGCCCTGCCGGTCATGCTGGTGCTGCTGTTCCTGGTGTTCCGGGGGGTCGTGGCCGCCCTCACCCCCCTGCTGGTGGCGGCCGTCGCCGTGGCCGGGGCGCTGCTCATCCTGCTCGGGGTGAGCCACCTCGCCGACATCTCCGCCTACTCGGTCAACGTCATCACCATGCTCGGCCTCGGCCTGGCCGTCGACTACTCGCTGCTGGTGGTCAGCCGCTTCCGTGAGGAGCGGGCTGGCGGCCTCGAGCTCGAGGCGGCGATCGAGCGGACCATGGCCACGGCCGGCCGCACGGTCGCCTTCTCCGGGCTGACCGTCGCCGCGTCCCTGTGCGGGCTGCTCGCCTTCGCCGAGCCGTTCCTGCGCTCGCTGGCCTGGGGCGGGATCGGGGTCGTGCTGGTGGCCCTCGTGGCCGCCGTCACCCTGGTCCCGGCCCTGCTCGGCCTCTGGGGCCGCCGGATCAGGCCGCGCCATGGAAGGGATCAGGGCTCGGACCAGGGGGCGTTCTACCGGCTGTCGCGGCTGGTCCAGCGCTTCGCCCCGGCGATCGTGGTGCTGGTCGCGGCCCTGCTGGTGCTGCTGGCCCTGCCCTTCCGCCACGCCCGGCTGGAGAACTCGGGCCTGGAGTCGCTCCCCCGGACCTCGGAGTCCCGCCAGCTGTTCGAGACGGTCCAGGACCGCTTCCAGGGCGGCGGCACCGACCCGGTGGTGGTCGTGGTCGAGTCGGCCCCCGGCAACCCTGTGGTCGCCGACTACCTGCGCCGGATCGGGGAGCTGCCCGGGGTGTCGCGGGCCGCGATCCGCCAGGGCACCTTGCCCCAGGTCACCGTGCTCGACGTCATCCCCGATGGCACCAGCGAGGGACCGGTGGCGACCCGCCTGGTCGAGCGGATCCGGGCCCTGGAGCGGCCGGTCGCGGCCGGGGTCACCGGCCCGGCCGCCTTCCTGGTCGACTACCGCGACTCGCTCGCCTCGCGGCTGCCGTACGCCCTTGGGCTGATCGGGCTGGCCACCTTCGCCCTGCTGTTCATGATGACCGGGTCGGTGGTGGTGCCGGTCAAGGCGATCGTCATGAACGTGCTGTCGCTCGGGGCCAGCTTCGGCGCGCTGGTCTGGGTGTTCCAGGAGGGCCACCTGTCCGGGGTGCTCGGCTTCGACTCGCCGGGCATGGTCGACATCACCGTCCCGGTGCTGATCTTCGTGTTCGCCTTCGGGCTGTCCATGGACTACGAGGTGTTCCTGCTCTCGCGGATCAAGGAGGCCTGGGACCAGACCGGCGACAACGACCGGGCGGTCGCCCTCGGCCTCCAGCGCACCGGGCGGATCGTCACCTCGGCGGCGGCCCTGATCGTGGTCGTGTTCCTCGGCTTCGCGGCCGGGGAGCTGCTCACCATCAAGGAGGTCGGCCTTGGCATGGCCATCGCCGTCGTCCTCGACGCCACCGTTGTCCGGATGCTGCTGGTCCCGGCGACCATGAAGCTGATGGGCCGCTGGAACTGGTGGGCCCCGCCGGCCCTGCGCCGCCTCCACGACCGCTACGGCCTGGCCGAGCAGCGGCCGTCGCCGCCTCCCGGGCAGGACGGCACGGAGCGGGTAGGCTCGCTCCATGCCGGTCATTGACCCGCGGGGCAACGGGGCCGTCCAGCTGGTCGTGACCGACCTGGACGGGACGCTCTCCGACGCCGCCGAGCGCATCCACCCGGCCTCGGTCAGGGCCATCGGTGAGCTGGAGGCCGCCGGGGTCCCGGTGCTGGTCGCCACCGGGCGGCGGCTGCGGATGGCCTGCGCGGTGCTGGAGGCCGGCGGCCTCACCGGGCCGGCGGTCGTCCTCGACGGCGCCCTCGGGCTCGACCTGCGCGACGGGCGGGTGTTCCACCAGGTCACCTTCCCGGCCCCGGCGGCCACGGGGGTGCTGGAGGCGTTCGCCGCCGCCGGCCTGAGCCCGTGCGTCTACGTCGACCGGGAGGGGGTCGACCTGGTCGTGGGCGACCACCCCTCGACCCACCCGGACCACCTGGCCAGGGCCATGCCCTGGGTGGCCACCGACGACCTGGCCCGCGTGGTGGCCAGCGAGCCCGTGTACGCGTTCGCGGTGGTGGGACGGCCGGCGCGGCTCCTGGAGCCGGTCCTCCAGCTGGTCGGGCCGGCCGGCAGCGCCAGCCTCGTCGGGGACCTGATCTACGGCGGCTCGACGCTCCAGGTCCGGCCGCCGCGGATCAGCAAGTGGAGCGGGGTGCTGGCCTTCTGCGCCGAGCAGGGCATCGACCCTGGCCGGGTCCTGGCCGTCGGCGACGGCGCCAACGACCTGGAGCTGCTGGAGGGCGCGGCCGTCGCCTGTGTGGTCGACACCGCCGTCCCGGCCGTCCTGGCCCGGGCCGACCACCTCATCGGCCCGCCGGGCACCGGCGGCTGGGCGGCCGTCCTGGAGCTGGCCAGACGCCCGGTCAGCGGCCGGTGAGCTCGCTGCGGAGGACCTCCCAGACGGCCGCCGGGTCGCTGCCGGCCAGCGCGCTCATGTGCCCGCAGGCCTCGAACCCCCAGGTCCAGAGGTCCTCGATGCCGGCTGCGCGGGCGGCGGCGACGGCGGTGCGGATGTCGGGCCCGTCGGCCGGCTCCATCCGGAACCCCTGGATCCAGATCTGGGCGCCAACCCCGTGGTCGGCGGCGAGCCGGCCGACCAGCTCCGAGAACCGGGTGACGAACGGCCCCGCCGGCTCCCCGAAGGCCTTCCAGTAGGGGTCGGTGGCCAGCGTGCCCAGCCCGGGGAGGGCGGCCACCGCCGACCAGTCGGGCAGCCCGTGCACGCCCCCGACCAGCGGCAGCGGGCAGACAGTGGTGGCCGCGCCCTGGGCGTGGCAGTGGGCGACCAGGTCGGCGAGGAAGTCGACCAGGCAGTCCTGACGGAAGGCGAGCACCTCGGGCGTCAGCTCGGCCGGCAGGGACGCGCCGCCGCCGCGCTCGGCGAAGCGGGCCTGGCAGTGGCGGCAGCGGCAGCCCCAGCGGCCCGGGTCGAGGCCGAAGTGCTCGGGGTGGACCCAGTGCGGCTCGTCCCAGAAGATGTGGTCGGCGCCGGTGTCGATGGCCGCGTCGGCCCAGGAGCGGACGAAGGCCCGCACGGCCGGGTTGTTGGGGCAGCCGGCCGGGGTGGCCCGGCCGTCGTCCAGGACCTGGCCGGCGTCGGGGTTGAAGGCGGTGAAGCGGCTCTCGGCCTCGCCGCCGAACATCTGGGCCACCCCCCATGGGGCGATCTGGACCTCGAGGCCGGCGGCGTGGGACGCCTCGACGATCCGGCCCATGCTCTTGCGGTAGTAGGCCAGGTCGTTCTCGCTGAAGGTGTGCAGCACCCCGGTGAACCCGTCGGCGGCCAGCCCCTGCATGTCGGCGGCGGCATGGCGCAGGACCCGGTTGCCGAAATAGGAGACGCCGATGCTCATCCCTTGACCGCCCCGGCGGTCAGGCCGCTGACCACCCGCCGCTGGACGAGCAGGAAGAACACCACCGCCGGGATGGCGAACAAGGTCGACCCGGCCATCACCGCGCCCCACTCGGTGCCGTGGTTGGTGGTGAAGGAGGCCAGCCAGATGCCAAGGGTCTGCTTCTCGGGGCTGCGCAGCAGCACATAGGCGATCAGGTAGTCGTTCCAGACCAGGATGAAGGAGAAGACCGCGGTCGCGACCAGCCCGGGTGCGACCAGGGGGAACAGGATCCGCCGGAACGCCCCGGCGCGGGTGCAGCCGTCCACCATCGCCGCCTCCTCCAGCTCCTCGGGGATGTTGACGATGAAGCCGCGCAGCGTCCAGATGGCGAACGGGAGCACGAAGGTCAGGTAGGTGACGACGATCCCGGCCAGCCGGTCGGTCTGGCCGGCCCGGTCCAGCGTCAGGTAGATGGGGATGATCAGCGCCTCCAGCGGCACCATCTGGATCACGATCAGCATGACGATCAGGAGCGCCCGGCCGCTGAAGCGGAACCGGGCCGCGGCCAGGGCGGCCAGGAAGGCCAGGGCCAGCGAGATCACGATGGTGGCGATCACCACCAGGATCGAGTTGCGGACGTCCTGGAAGAAGTGCGGCTTGCCGACGGCCGAGCGGAAGTTCTCCAGCGTCCCCGGGATCGGCAGCCACCTGGGCTCGAACGACAGGATGTCGGCACCCCGCTTGAAGCCGGTGGCCACCATCCAGTAGATGGGAAACAACGTGACCAGCAGCACCAGCACGGCGGCGGCGTTGTAGCCGGCCCTGGCCATTCGGCGGCGGGTCACGGGCCCACCGCCCGCAGCATCTGGCGGACGTAGAAGGAGGTCACCAGCATCAGCAGGATCACCATGACCACGGCGATGGCCGCTCCCTTGCCGTAGCGGGTCACCCCGAACGACTCGCTGTAGGACCAGATGCCGAGCAGGAAGTACTCGCGGCTGGGGCGCTGGTTGAGCAGCACCCAGATCTGGGTGAAGACCTTGAAGTCCCAGATGGTGGAGAGGGTGGCCAGGATCAGGAAGATCGGCTTCATCACGGGCAGGGTGATGTGCCGGAACACCTGCCAGGCGCCGGCGCCGTCGACCCGGGCCGCCTCCTCGAGCTCGGCCGGGACCTGGGTCAGGCCGGCGTGCAGGGTGATGGCCACGAACGGCAGGGCCCCCCAGACGACCACGATCATGATCACCGTGAACCCCTGGAGCGGCTGGTCGAACCAGTTGTGCTGCTGGAAGCTCTCGGCCCCGAGCCGGGTCAGCAGCCAGTTCACCACCCCGAACTCGAAGTCGAACATCCATTGCCAGATGGAGATGGCGGTGAGGGTCGGCATCGCCCAGGCGGCCACCAGCCCGGCCGTGACCAGCACCCGCATGGGCCGGGCCAGGTTACGCAGCAGCAGGGCCACCAGGGTGCCCAGCACCATGGTCAGCCCGACGGCGACGGTGGCGAACACCAGTGTCCGGACCACCACTGTCCAGAAGAACGGGTCGCTGAGGATGTCCTGGTAGTTGCGCAGGCCGATGTAGGTGCCCCGGCCGGCGAACAGCTCCTTCAGCCCGTACTGCTGGAAGGAGAGGGAGACCAGCCGGTACAGCGGGAACCCGAGGATCGCCGCCAGCACCACCAGCGCCGGGGCGAGCAGGGCGTACGGCACCAGCGGCCGCAGCCGCCGGGCCCGCGCCCCGGGTCGCGGCGCTGGTGGCCGTTCGCGCGGCGC
>DATENJ010000045.1:0-4198 GCA_035275125.1 Actinomycetes bacterium
GGCGGCGCAGGCGCTCCTGGCGCCGCCGCTCCTGGAGCACGGCCTTTCTGACCTGCCTGGTCAGCCGCTTGAGGTAGTGGCGCTGGGCGTCGAGGCGGGACTCGATCTGGCGGCGCTTGGCGACCAGCCTGGCCCGCAGGCGCTCCTGGCGCTCGGCCTGGTCGGCCAGTTTGGCCGCGAGGGCTTCGACCTGGCGGCGCAGCCGCTCGACCCGGTCGACGGCCGCCCGGTCCGCCCCGACCACCTGCTCCTGGTACTTGGTGGTGACCAGGGCCTGGTGGACGCTGTCGGCGCCCAGCAGCTGGCCCAGGGTCGACGGCGCCCCGCCGGTGTAGATCGCCCAGAGCCGCCTGCCGAGCACGCGCCTGGCCACCCGCAGTTCGCGGCGGGCGGCCAGCACCTGCCTGCGGGTCCTGGCCTGCTCGGCGCGGGTCCTGGCCAGCGCCTCGTGGACCTCGTTGTAGTCCTCGACCAGGACCTCGACCCGGGCGTGCATGCGGTCGATGGCCGCCTGGACGCGGGCCGCCTTGGCCCGGAGACGGGTGATCTTCCTGGCCGGGGTCTCGCGCGGGGCGGCGCCGGCGGGCTGGTGCTCGACGCCGCCGAGGCAGACGCTGAGGAGCACGAGAACGACAAGGAGTTGCCGAAGATGGCGCAGGGGGAAGTCCCTTTCGAAGAGCGGGTCTGCGGCCGGGCGGGGACCCTCTCACGGCCCACATCCCTCGGCAAATCTCGGTAGCAATTCCGCTGCGTCTCCGGCCGGAGTCGTCCGGAATTCGCCTGGAATATTTGCTCAGGAAGGGCTAGACGGTGTCCCCCGGGCTCGCCGGGCCCCTCGCCCGCGGCGGCGGACGATGTCCACCAGCAGGGAAAGCTCCTCGATCCGGAGCAGGCGGGCCACGCCCAGGTAGATCCCGGCGCCCGCGACCACTCCGGCGACCACGGTGACTAGGTCGCGGACCAGGCCGGGGTCGAAGGCGGTACCGGCGGCCCTGCCGACCAGGATGACCGCCGCGAACATGACCAGCCCGGCGACCAGCATGCGGGCCACCGCGGCCAGGATCTGGGAGCCCCCGAGGCCGCCGATCCTCCTGGACAGCAGCCACAGCAGCAGGGCCGACCCGACCGTGTAGCTCGAGACGTGGCCGAGGGCGAGACCAGGGATCTTCCAGCGCACCGGGAGCAGGTTGAACAGCAGCAGGTCGACGGCCACGTTGACCCCGACCGAGACCAGGTTGACGCGGAACGGCGTCCGGGCGTCCTGGAGGGCGTAGAAGGCCCGCAGGAGCAGCTGGAAGGTGGAGAACGGCACCAGCCCGAGCACGAACACCATCAGCACCGGCACCAGCAGCGAGGTGCTGGCCTCGGTGACCACCCCGTGCTCCAGCAGCAGGCGCACGATCGGGCCGGCCAGGGCGAGGTAGCCGAGGGCGGCCGGCAGCAGCACGGCCGCGGTCAGCCGGATGCCGCGCGACAGGGTGGCCCGGTACGCGTCCCAGTTCCGGGCGACGGCCTGCTCGCTGAGGGGCGGCAGCAGGGCGGTCATGACCGAGACGGCGAACACGCCGTGGGGCAGTTGGAAGAAGATGAACGCGGTCGTGTAGGCGGTGTAGCCGCCCTGGACCCCGTAGGCCAGGACCATGACCAGCAGGTAGCCGAGCTGGTTGGTGATCACGTAGCCGACGCTGAAGACCGAGAGGGTGGCCATCTTGCGGATCGCCTGGTCGCGCCAGTTCCAGACAAAGTGGAACCGGAACCCGATCCGGCGCAGGAACGGCCACTGGACCAGGGTCATGGCCGCCACCCCGGCGGTGGTGCCGAGGCCGAGTAGCAGCTTCTGGCCGGTGGTGACCTCGCCGACCTGGGGGACCTGCTGGCCGACGAGGGCGTGGAAGGTGAGCCCGACGGCGATCACGACCAGGTTGTTGAGGATCGGGGCGAACATCGGCACCCCGAAGCGCCGGTGGGCGTTGAGCAGGCCGGTCATCACCGCCCCGACCCCGTAGAAGACGATCTGGGGCATGAACATGGCCAGCAGCTGGCCGCCGACCTCGATCGCCTGGGCCCGCTCGGCCGGGGTGCCCGAGTGGATGTACAGCCGGATGATCCAGGGGGCGGCCACGATGGTGACCGCGGCCAGCAGGCCGAGACCGGCGATGGCGATGGTCATGGTGGCCCTGGCCACGTGCCAGGCCTGCCGCTGGCCGCGGGTGCTGCGGACCTCGACGAACACGGGCACGAAGATGGAGGAGAGGATCCCGCCGAGGACCAGCTCGTAGAGGATGTTCGGGGTGGTGTTGGCGACGTTGTAGACGTCGGCCAGGCGGCTCTCGCCAACGCCGAGGGTCGCGACCAGCACCGTGACCCGGAGCAGGCCGGTGATCCTCGACAGCAGCGTCCCGGTGGCCATCACGGCCGTCGACCGGACGAGGCTGGGCTCTTCGGTCACCTTGCGCGGCTCCGTCATCTTCCCCGGCTCCGTCACCTTGCCCGGCTCGGTACTCACCCTTCGGTCCCGGGGCGGCGGCGGCGGCCGAACCGCCACCACAGCAGCAGCACCCCGGCCGCCCCGCCGGTGAGGGCCAGGGCGACCCGGTTGAAGGCGGTGGAGCTGAGGCGGATCTCGCCAGCGGCGATCGCCTCCCGCCGGTCAGGGGTCAGCACCTCGACCTCGATGGGGAAGGTGCCGGTGGCCCGGGTGCCGACCTGGAGGAGCTGGGTCGTGCGGCGCCCGGGCTCGAGCACGAACGGGTCACTGGCCGCCGGCAGGTCGACCTTGGGCGAGGTCAGGCGAAGGACGACGGTGACCTGCTCCTCGGAGGCGTTGGCCACGGTGATCGGGATCTTCCCCTGCCTGGCGGTCAGGGTGACCGGGGTGGTGCCGACCTCGATCCGCCGGTAGACGTTGTGGATGCCCTGGGTGACGGCACGGACGAAGCCGCGGCCCCTCCCCCTGATCCTGGCCGGCCGCCAGTCGCTCGACTCGGCCACCAGCAGGTCGTGCTCGAAGCTCCCACCGGACGCCGGGCCGAAGTCGTTGCCGACGGCCCGGCGGAAGCTGAGCAGCTGGGAGCGGGTCTGCTCGAGCCGGGTGAGGTAGGCCGACGGCAGCCCGGCGGCGATGTCGGCCGCGGTCACCGTGGCCAGCCGGCGCTCTCCCTCCTCGGGCCCCTGGAGGACGTCGTCGGCCAGGGTGCCTGCCTGTTGGAGGCGCAGCCAAGGTGCCGCGCCGAGGCCCCGGACCAGCGAGCGGAAGAACGTCCCGGTCGGCCGCCAGCTCTGCGGCGGGGCGAGCAGGACGCCCCTGGGGTCGGTCGAGTTGGGCCGCTCCAGCCAGGCCACGGCGGTCTCGGCCAGGATGCGCTGGGCCCACTCGACCGGCGCGCTGGCCGCCCTCGGGTCGACCAGGGCCGCCGACAGCTCGGCGTCGCCGACCAGGGCCCGCTGCGGGTCGGGCCCGGCGCCCAGGTCGACGGTGGCGTTCTGGGTGGCCGTGGTCGGCGGCGCCGGGAGGTGCCGCTGGTCAAGGACGACCACGTCGCTCCGGGTCTGCTCCAGCGTCTGGAGCAGGGCGCCGTCGACCGCGCCGTCGACCGGCCAGGCCAGCGACTCGTCAGGGGCCGTCCCGAGGCCGTCGCGGAGCAGGTCGCGCCCGACCCGGACGGCGTCCTCGGCGCGGCCGGCGGTCCCCGCTCTGACCAGGGCCGGGAGGTCGGCGTTGCCGTAGGCGAAGGCGGCCGGCGGGTGGCCGCTGGCCGCCGCCTTGAGCGACTGGAGGAACTGGTCGGCCTGGCCGGAGCGCGGGTCGCCCGGTGGGATGGTGGCGCGCTTGCTTCCCTGGCGCAGGCGCCAGCCCCCGACCATGGCGGTGGCGTCCTCGACCAGCATGGCGTCGACCACCATGGTCGCCTCCGGGGCGCCCGGCCTGGCCAGCTCGGCCGCGACCGCGCCAAGGGACCCGGTGGGGGCCAGCAGCTCGGCCAGCTTGTCGTCGACGAAGTCGCCAGCCGGGTTGCGGTGGGTTGGCTCGCGCACCGGCACCAGCAGGGCCGTCCGCAGG
This sequence comes from Actinomycetes bacterium, assembly GCA_035275125.1. Classification (GTDB taxonomy): domain Bacteria; phylum Actinomycetota; class CALGFH01; order CALGFH01; family CALGFH01; genus CALGFH01. The sequence goes on from DATENJ010000045.1 coordinate 4,061, forward strand.
GGCTGGCTGGCCCGGGCCGGCAGGTCGACCACGAAGGTGGTGAGGCTGGCGCTGACCGGCCCGGCGGCACCGGTCGCCTCGACGACGATGGTCAGGGGCAGGACGACGCCGGCGCGCTGGTCGGCCAGTCCCGGCGGC
>DATENJ010000046.1:0-12052 GCA_035275125.1 Actinomycetes bacterium
GGCGCCACCGCGGCGCTGTGGCTGAGCCTGCTGGTGGTCGCCTACTGGTGGGCCGCCGGCGGCGGGATCCAGGGCCTCGCTGGCTGGCTGACCTGGCCGACCTCGCTGGGCCGGCTCACCGGCCTGGCCGCCGCGGACCTGCTGCTGGCCCAGGTGCTGCTTATGGCGCGGGTCCCGGTGCTGGAGCGGGCGTTCGGCCAGGACCGGCTGGTCGGGCTGCACCGGCTGGTCGGCTTTGCCTCCTTCAACCTGATGCTGGCCCACGTCCTGCTCATCACCTGGGGGTACGCGGCCGCCGACCTGGCCCGTGCCCCGGCGACGTTCTGGGAGCTGGTCACCGGCTACCCGGGCATGCTGCTGGCCCTGGCCGGCACCGTCTGCCTGGTCATGACCGTGGTCACCAGCGTCCGGGCGGCCCGATCCCGGCTCCGCTACGAGTCCTGGCACCTGCTCCACCTGTACGGCTACCTGGGGGTGGGGCTGGCTCTGCCGCACCAGCTCTGGGCCGGCCAGGAGTTCCTCGCGTCGGCTGCGGCCACAATTTACTGGTGGACCATCTGGGCCGTGGTCGCAGGGGCCGTCCTGGTGTGGCGGGTCGGGCTGCCGCTGTGGCGCAACGCCCGGCACCGGTTGCGGGTGACCGCGGTCACTCCCGAGGCCCCCGGGGTCGTCTCGGTGCACATGACCGGCCGGCGCCTGGACCGGCTGCCGGCCCGGGCCGGCCAGTTCCTCACCTGGCGGTTCCTGGACCGCCAGGACTGGACCCGGGGCAACCCGTACTCGCTGTCGGCTGCCCCCGACGGGCGCGGCCTGCGGATCACCGTCAAGGAACTCGGCGACAACAGCGCCCAGCTGCGGGGGCTGCGCCCGGGCACGCCGGTCCTGTTCGAGGGACCGTTCGGGCGGCTGACGGCCCGGCCCCGGACCCGCCGTCGGGTCGCCCTGATCGGCGCCGGGGTCGGCGTCGCCCCCCTGCGGGCCCTGGCCGAGGGGCTGGCATATGCGCCCGGCGACGCCGTCCTGCTGCACCGGTTCACCCAGCGGCCGCTGTTCGAGCGCGAGTTCCACCTGCTCGCCTTCCGCCGGGGGCTCCACATCCTGTGGCTCCCCGGCCACCGCCGGGCACCGGGTTCCTGGCTGGGCGACGGCATCGGCCCCGCCGACGACGCCACCGCCCTCGCCCACTGGGTGCCCGACCTGGCCGAGCGCGACGTGTATGTCTGCGGCCCCGAGGAGTGGGTCGACAGCGTCCGCCGCGCCGCCCTGGCCGCTGGTGTCCCGTCCGAGCAACTCCACATCGAGAAGTTCCGGTGGTGAGCTGAGATGCGACGGATCGTCTACTGGCTGCTCGGCACCGTCACCGTGCTGGTACTCCTGTTCGGCTACCGCACCTCGCTGGCCGGGCCGCTGGCCGCCTCCAAGGGGACGGTGGCATCGGCACCGCCGTCAACGGCGGGCGCAAGCCCCGGTAACTCCGGCAGCAGCGGCAACTCTGGCTCCGGCACGACCGGGCAGTCCCAGTCCAGCACTGGGTCGCCCTCTCGCACCGTCGCCGGCCCGGTGGTCAAGACCCGATGGGGCCCGGTCCAAGTCCAGGTGACGGCCAGCGGCGGCAAGCTCAGCGACGTCTCGGTCCTCCAGTACCCCAACGGCAACCCCAGGGACCAGCAGATCAACGACTACGCCCTGCCGATCCTGATCCAGGAGAGCCTGGACGCCCAGAGCGCCAACATCGACATGGTCAGCGGCGCCACCGTCACCAGCGACGGCTACCTCCAGTCGCTGCAAGGCGCCCTCGACGAGGCCGGCCTGTGAACCCCGAGCCCGCGACCGTCCGCCGCGTCGGCCACGTCATGAACATGCCGATCAGCCTGGCCGTCCGCGGCCGCCACACCACCGACGACCAGGCCCGCATCGCCTGGGCCCAGGTCATGGCCACCCTCCGCGAGGTCGACGCGGTGTTTAGCACCTGGCGGCCGGACACCCACGTTGCCCAGCTCGGTCGGGGCGAGATCAGCCTGGATGACTGCCCGCCCGAGGTGGCCGAAGTCCTGGCCCTAGGCGAGGCGGCCGAGCGGCAGTCCGAGGGCGCCTTCCGGGTCCGCCGGGCCGGGCCCGACGGGAAGGTCGTGCTCGACCCCACCGGCGTGGTCAAGGGCTGGGCCGTGGAACGCGCCGCCGACCACCTGCGCGCGCTGGAGGCGACCGACTTCTGCCTGTCGGCCGGCGGCGACCTGGTCTGCCAGACCCTGGACCCCGAGGGCCCGCCGTGGCGCATCGGCATCGAGCACCCGCTCGACCCGGCCCGGCTGATCGCTGTGGTCCCCGTGTCCACTGGGGCGGTGGCCACCTCCGGCACCACCCACCGCGGCCAGCACCTGGTCGACGCCCGCACCGGCCGCCCCCCGACCAGCGTGGCCTCGGTGACCGTGGTGGCGTCCTCCCTGACCTGGGCCGACATCGACGCCACGGCCGCCTACGCCCACGGCCGAGACGCCGCCCGCTGGCTAGAGACCCGGCCCGGCTGCACCGCCCTGGTGGTGTGGGCCGACGGGTCCACCACCCTGGTCGAGGGCCCGAGCCGATCGATCCCCTGCAGAAATGACCTGCGCGCGGAGGTAGCCGGAGGATCCCTCAGCTAGTGACTGCATCGGTCCGGCGCCAGTAACAGTCCGCGGCCCAAATTCAAGACGAGACAGCTCAGTTCGACCTCACAGCAGCAGCCGCAACGCTGGCTCAGCGCGAGCACCTCGTGGCCGAAAGTGGCGTCCCACCGTGTGGTGTAGATGCAGGGCCCGATGAGGTAGTTGGTCACCTCGAAGGGGCCATCGTGCGATGGTCAGCGAGACCACGGCAATGGGGGCTGACAGCGGCTTTCCAAGAGTGAGGTGAGCCGGATCTGCGCCGACCTGGACGCTGAGGTCGGCGCCTTCCGGGACCGGTCGCTGGCCGGCCAGAGCTTCCCGTATGTGTTCGTCGACACCACCTACTGCAAGGCCCGGGTCAACCGCCGGGTCGTCTCCCAAGCGGTCGTGGTGGCCACCGGGGTCTGCGGTGATGGCCGCCGCGAGGTCCTCGGCTTTGCCGTGGGTGACTCAGAGGACGGCGCCTTCTTGACCCAGTTCCTGCGCTCGCTCAGGGCCGGGGGGTTCCAGGGCGTGCAGCTGGTGATCGCCGACGCCCACCTCGGGCTGCGCCAAGCCGTCAGCGCGGTCATGGCCGGCGCTGTCATCCAGCGCTGCCGAGTCCACTTCCTCAGAAACGTCCTTGCCCAAGGGCTCAGCCGAGATGGTGGCCGCCATCCGCACCATCTTCGCCCAACCCGACGCCACCCATGTCCATGAGCAGCTGGATGTGATCGCCGGGATGCTGGGGCGCCAGTTCCCCAAGCTCGAGGCGATGCTGCGCGACAGCGCCGAGCACCTGCCGGCCTTCACGTCGTTCCCACCCAGCCATTGGAAGAAGCTCTGGTCGACCAACCCCTTGGAGCGACTCAACAAGGAGATCAAGCGGCGCACCGACGTCGTGGGGGTCTTCCCCAACCCCGACGCGCTGCTCCGCCTCGCCGGTGCGATGCTGGTCGAGGCACACGACGAGTGGCAGGTCAGCGAGCGCCGTTATCTCTCCGAAGGCTCCATGGCCCTCCTCACCGCCACGACCAAGGAGGTGACCCCGGCCCAACTCCAGCCGGCATAGACTCCCGACACTGACCCCACACGGCGGCAGCTCCTACACCACGCCGCGGGACGTCACCGTGATATGGGCTCCCGGCGCATGGCCTGGTGTCTAGGATCCGGCAACGTTGTTGCAGAAATGACCGATTTGAACAGCTGCCCTGTGACTCGACGGATCTCCAGCGACCACCAGACCTCGTGAGGATGTGGCGCCTGCCTGATCGCCGCCGGATGTGGATAGCTCGGCTCTCCCGGGCCCGGCCGAGCTGTCGGCACCGGTGCGGGTGGCGCTCAGGCGGGTGGGCGGGCCAAGCTGTGCCGCAGGTGAGGGCGGGATGGTGAGGGGCGGCGGTGGCGGCGACTGATGGTGGGGGATCTGGGCACCTCGACCGCGTGGTTCTCGGTTTGCTGGCGGACCCCGACCTCCCGGCCGAACTGGCCGAGCGGCTGGCCGGCGAGCTGCCCGAGTTGCTCGCCGATCGTCTCGACGACCAGGTGGCCTGGCAGGTCCGGGTCGGGTGCGAGCGGTTCGATCTCGCCGATGAGGAGCGGATCCTGGCGGTCGCCCGTGAGAGCCGGCAGCGGGAGGGCTGGGACCTGGTCGTCTGCCTGACCGACCTGCCTCGCCGCACTGGCCTGCGGCCCATCGTGGCCGAGGCCAGCATGCCCGACGGTGTCGCCCTGGCCTCGCTCCCTGCCCTCGGGGCCCGCCAGCTGTACCAGCGTGTCCAGGAGCTGGTTATCGGCCTGGTTGCGGAGTGGGACCGGGAACGCCGTGAGCTTCCACAGGCCGGCCACGAGCGCCCGTCGACCCGAGGCTCCCGGTTCGTGGCCTCGATCCGGCGGGTGGTGCCGTCAGATGCCGGCGTCGACGTGCGGTTCGTGCTGCCCGGGGTCCGCGGCCAGGTCCGGCTGCTGGCCGGCATGGTCCGGGCCAACCGGCCGTGGCGGCTGATCACCGGCCTGTCCGGCTCCCTGGCGGCCGCCCTGGCCGCTGGCGCCTTCGCGGTGGTGACCTCCGATATCTGGCGGTTGGCGGACTCCCTCGGCCCGCTGCGGCTGTCGGCGGTGACCGTCTTCTCGATCGCGGCGATGGTGGCGTGGCTGGTCATCGACCACGAGCTGTGGGAGCGGCCAGGCGGCCGGGTCGCCCGCGACCGCGCCAGATTGTTCAACGCCGCCACCGTGCTCACGGTTGTCCTGGGCGTCGGCTGCCTGTATCTGGCGCTGCTGGTGGCCACCCTGGCCGCCGCCTGGTTCCTGATCACCGGCGAGCTGCTCGGCCAGACCCTCCAGCACCCGGCCGGCTGGCCCGACTATGTGACGATCGCCTGGCTGGCCAGCTCCATCGCCACGGTCGGGGGGGCACTCGGCTCGGGGCTGGAGAGCGACCGGGCGGTGCGGGCGGCCGCCTACGGCTACCGCCAGCAGGAACGCCGCGACCCAGCTCCCACGACCGGCTGACCGATACTGGCCGATTAGCCACTTGGGTTGTCGGCAACGGTTGCCGTGAGTTGTTGCTCCCGGCGGTCTCGGATGACGGTGAGGGTGACGCGGTCGCCGGGGCGGTGTTGGCGGAGCTCGCCGAAGAGGTCCTCGACGGTGTCGATCGGCTTGTCGTCGAGGCGGACGATGACGTCACCGGGCCGCAGGCCGGCCTTGGCGGCCGGGGTGCCGGCCCCCACCTCCATGACCAGGACGCCGGCGGCCTGGTCCAGGCCGAGCTGGGCGGCGACCTCGCGGGTGACCGGGGCGGGCTCGATGCCGAGGTAGGCGTGGGTGGCGCGGCCGCTGCGCAGCAGATCGCCGACGACGTGGACGGCGGTGGCGGCAGGGATCGCGAAGCCGATCGACACCGCGCCCTGCTGGGCCGGGATGTAGGCGTCGCTGATGCCGACGACCTCGCCGCGGCCGTTGACCAGGGCGCCGCCGGAATTCCCAGGGGAGATGGCCGCGTCGGTCTGGATCAGGTCGACCAGCGACCGGATCCCCTGCTGGGCCGAGCCGGGGATCTCGCGGTGGAGGCCGGAGATGATGCCGGCGGTGACGGTGTTCTCGAAGCCGAGGGGCTGCCAACCGCCACCGCCACCTCGCCGACCTGCGGCAGCGCCCGCTGGAAGGTGGCCGGCGTCAGGTCCTTGCGGTCGACCTAGACCACGGCGAGGTCGGTGCTGGGATCGGTGGCCCTGACGGTGCCGGGGACGCGGCGGCCGTCGAAGAAGGCGACCTCGACGCGCTCCACGACCTGGTCCTCGACCCGGACCACGTGGTTGTTGGTCACCACCACGCCATCCTTGGACCAGACCACCCCGCTGCCGGTCCCCTGGTCGTGGGCGATGGTGACCACCGACGGCTCGATCTTGCGGACAACCCCGGGGATGTCGCCGGTGGCGGCCCGCGCGCTGGGGGCGATCACCGGCGCAGGAGCCGAGCGGGCCTGCGGCTCCCGGCCGATGGTGCACCCGGTCAGTGCCGCGGCCAGCACGGCCGCCAGCGCCAGGAGCGCCGTCCGTCGCCGTCGAGCGCGTCCGGAATCGCTGTCCTGGTCCCCTGGGACGGCCATCCTCCGGCTCCTCCTCATTGTCCTGGGTCTCCGACCTGGTCGAGGTGGTTATGGACCAGGCGGACGGCCATGGCCCCCTCGCCGACGGCCGAGGCCACCCGTTTGACCGAACCGCTGCGCACGTCGCCGGCGGCGAACACGCCGGGCCGACTGGTCTCCAGGGGCAGCCGCCGGCGGTCCGCCTGCCCCGCCTGACCGGCCCCATCCGGACTGGCGGCGTCGGTGCCGGTGAGGATGAAGCCGTTGTCGTCGAGGGCGAGCTGGTCGGCCAGCCACCGGGTATGCGGTCGCACACCGATGAACACGAACATCGCCCTGGCGTCGAGGGTGCGCCGCTCCCCGGTCTGGTTGTCCTCGACCACCAGCGCCTCCAGGGTGTCGTCGCCCAGCAGCTCCCGCACCTCGCTGCTGAGCAGCACCTCGACGTTGCTGAGGCGTTCGATCCGGTCCACCAGGTAGCGGGACATGTTGCGGCTCAGGGCGTCCTCGCGGACGACGAGCCGGACCCGCCCCGCGGGCTGGGCGAGGAACACGGTCGCCTGCCCGGCCGAGTTGCCGCCGCCGACCACCGCCACCGGGTCATTGCGGCATACCCTGGCTTCGACCTGGGTCGCGGCATAGTAGACGCTGGTCTCCTCGAACCGCTCGAGGCGGGGCAGGTCGAGGCGGCGGTAGCGGGCGCCGGTCGCGATGACGACCGTGCGCGCCGAGATGGACGGGCCGCTGTCCAGCTTGACCTGGTGGTGCCCGTCGTGGCGTTCCAGCGCGATCGCCTTGGCCGGGACGTTGATGCGGGCGCCGAACTTCTCCGCCTGGATGACGGCTCGGCCGGTCAGCTCCGACCCGGAGATCCCTGAGGGGAAGCCCAGGTAGTTCTCGATCCTGGACGAGGTCCCCGCCTGGCCGCCCGTCGCCACCTCATCCAGCACGACGGTGGTCAGGCCCTCCGAGGCGCCGTAGACGGCAGCGGCCAGCCCTGCCGGGCCGGCGCCGACGACGACCAGGTCGCAGGAGATTGGGCCCGAGCTCGGGTCAAGCAGGCCGAGGCTGCGCGCCAGCTCGGCGTTGCTCGGGTTGCGGAGCACCTGCGCTCCCTGCCAGATCACCACCGGCGTGTCCTCGGGCTTGACGCCCAGCTGGCTGAGCAGCTCCTCGGCCTCCCGGTCCCGCTCCAGGTCGATCCAGCGGTGCGGCAGCAGGTTGCGGGCGGCGAACTCGAGCAGCCGCTTGGTGTCGGGCGAGAAGCGCGAGCCGACGATGCGGAGGCCGACGCCGAGCTCGATCAGGATGGAACGGCGGATGAGATAGGCCCGCAGCACCAGGTCGCCGAGGGCCGGGTCCTGGGCGACCAGCTCGCGCAGGCGTTCCACCGGCACGGCCAGGACCTGGCCCGGCTCCTGGACCACGGCCGTCAGCAGTGCGGCCTGGTCGCAGAGCAGGCTCAGCTCCCCGAGGAACCGGCCCGGCCCGTGCACGGCGACCACCCGCTCCGGCCCGCCACCATGCTTCTCGACGGCCGCCACCGTCCCCGCCAGGACCACGAAGAAGTCGTATTCTTGGTCGCCCTCCCGGTAGAGGACCTGACCCGGCCGCGTGGCTCGCCGCTCGCCGTGGGCGGACAGGGCCTGCAGCTGCTCGTCGCTCAGCCGCGGGTACGCCCCCTGAAGGTCCGGTGTCTCGGGCAGCGGCACCGGGCCGGTCGTCGCGACGTCCATCACCCTGTCCCTTCATCCTGCTGGGGTCCAGCTCAGGCTGCTTGCTCGGCGATCGCTTCCGTGGCCCAGCGGAGCAGCGCCGGTGGTGGGACCGCGCCGACCTGCCGGGCGACCTCTCGGCCCTGGCGCAGGATGAGCAGGGTCGGGATGCCCTGGACGCCGAGGCGCTCGGCGGTCCTGGGCGCCTCGTCGACGTTGACCTTGACCGCCTTGAGGCGGCCCGCCAGCTCGTGTGCCGCCCGCTCGACCCCGGGGGCGACCACCCGGCAGGGCCCGCACCAGGGCGCCCACAGGTCGAGCAGCACCGGCAGGGTCGAGGCACCGACGACCTCCTCGAAGTCGCCGTCGCCAGCGGTGGTCAGCCAGGGGAGGGCGGTGTGGCAGTTGGCGCAGCGGGCGACGCCCTTGGCCGCGGCTGGCACCCGGTTGCGCTTGCCGCAGTTGGGGCAGAGGACGATGTCGGCCATGCTCAGGCCGCCTCCCGAGCGTCGGGCGGGTTCTCGTAGGTGACGACCAGCTCCTCGTCCTTGGCGTCGACCCGGATGGTGGCGCCGTCGCGGACGTCGCCGGCGAGCAGGGCGCGGCCGATGCGGGTCTCGAGCTCGTGGGAGATGTAGCGGCGCAGCGGCCGGGCCCCGTAGACCGGGTCGAACCCCTGGGCGGCGATCAGGCGGCGGGCCTCCTCGGTCAGCTCCAGGGTCATGCGCCGGTCGGCCAGGCGCCGGCGCAGCCCCTCGACCTGGAGGTCGACGATCTGCTCGATCTGGGGCAGGGTCAGCGGCTTGAACAGGACCACGTCGTCGACGCGGTTGAGGAACTCGGGCCGGAAGTGGCGGCGCAGCTCGGCCATGACCGCAGCCCGGGCGTCGGGCTTGAGCTCGCCCTGGGGGGTGACCCCCTCCAGCAGGTACTCCGAGCCGATGTTGGAGGTCATGATCAGCACCGTGTTGCGGAAGTCGACGGTGCGGCCTTGGGCGTCGGTGATGCGGCCGTCGTCCAGCACCTGGAGCAGGGTGTTGAACACGTCGGCGTGGGCCTTCTCGATCTCGTCGAACAGCACCACCGAGTAGGGCTTGCGCCGGACCGCCTCGGTGAGCTGGCCGCCCTCCTCGTAGCCCACGTAGCCGGGCGGGGCGCCGAGCAGCCGGCTGACCGTGTGGCGCTCCTGGTACTCGCTCATGTCCAGGCGGATCATGTTCTCCTCGGTGTCGAACAGGGCCGCGGCCAGGGTCCTGGCCAGCTCGGTCTTCCCGACCCCGGTGGGGCCCAGGAAGATGAACGACCCGATGGGCCGGCGGGGGTCCTTGATGCCGGAGCGGGCCCGGATGATGGCGTCGGCGACCAGCCGCACGGCCTCGTCCTGGCCGACCACCCGCTGGTGGAGGATCTCGTCCAGGCGCAGCAGCTTCTCCCGCTCGCCCTCCTGGAGCCGGCTGACCGGGATGCCGGTCCAGGCGGCGACGATCTCGGCGATCTCCTCCTCGGTGACCACCTCGCGCAGCAGCCGCCGCTGGCCCTGCTTGGCGGCCAGCTGCTCCTCCTCGGCCTGGAACCGGCGTTCCAGCTCGGCCAGCCGGCCGTAGCGGAGCTCGGCGGCTCGGTTGAGGTCGTAGGCGCGCTCGGCCTCCTCGGCCTCGTGGCGGACCTGCTCCAGCTCCTGGCGCAGCTCCTGGACCCGGCGGATCGCCTGCCGTTCGGCCTCCCACTGGGCGCGCATGGCGTCGGCTTCGCCCCGGAGGTCGGCCAGCTCGCGGCGCAGCTCCTCCAGCCGGGCCTGGCTGGCCGGGTCGGTCTCCTTGGCCAGGGCCGCCTCCTCGATCTCCAGTCGGGTCACCCGGCGGGTCAGCTCGTCCAGCTCGGCGGGCATGGAGTCGATCTCGGTGCGCAGCCGGGCGCAGGCCTCATCGACCAGGTCGATGGCCTTGTCGGGCAGGAACCGGTCGGTGATGTAGCGGTGGCTGAGGGTGGCCGCGGCGACCAGGGCCGAGTCCTGGATGCGGACGCCGTGGAACACCTCCAGGCGCTCGCGCAGCCCGCGCAGGATCGAGATGGTGTCCTCGACGCTGGGCTCGTCCACGAGGACGGGCTGGAAGCGGCGTTCCAGGGCGGCGTCCTTCTCGATGTGCTTGCGGTACTCGTCCAGGGTGGTGGCCCCGATCATGTGCAGCTCGCCCCGGGCCAGCATCGGCTTGAGCATGTTGCCGGCGTCCATCGAGCCCTCGGCGGCGCCGGCCCCGACCACGGTGTGCAGCTCGTCCACGAACAGGAGAATCCGGCCCTCGCCCCCCTTGACCTCGTTCAGCACGGCCTTGAGGCGCTCCTCGAACTCGCCTCGGTACTTGGCCCCGGCGACCAGGGCCCCCAGGTCGAGCGCGAAGATGGTCTTGTCGCGCAGGCCTTCGGGGACGTCGCCGCGGACGATCCGGCCGGCCAGGCCCTCGACGATGGCCGTCTTGCCGACCCCGGGGTCGCCGATCAGCACCGGGTTGTTCTTGGTCTTGCGCGAAAGGATCTGGACCACCCGGCGGATCTCGGCGTCGCGGCCGATCACCGGGTCCAGCTTGCCGGCGCGGGCGTCGGCCACCAGGTCACGCCCGTACTTGGCCAGCGCCTCGTAGGCGACCTCGGGCATGGCCGAGGTGACCCGCTGGTTGCCGCGGATACGGGTCAGCGCGGTCAGGAACTGGTCTCGGGTCAGCCCCTGCTCCTTCAGGCGCCGCCCGGCCGCGGTGGCCGACCCCTCCTCGACCAGCGCCAGCACCAGGTGCTCAACCGACACGTACTCGTCCTTGAGGCGTCTGGCCTCCCGCTCGGCCGCATCGAGCAGCCTCGCCAGGCGCTGGGTCACCATCACCTGCCCGGGAGCCGCCCCCGGTCCGGTCACCCGGGCCCGGCGGCCCAGGTCTTCCTCTACCGCGGTCCGGAGGCCGTCCGGGTCGGCCCCGGCCCCCTCCAGCAGCCGTGGCGCCAGGCCGTCGGGCTGCTCCAGCAGGGCCAGCAGTAGGTGTTCGCCGTCGACCTCGGTGTGGCCGAACCGCAGGGCCTTGGTCTGGGCGTCGTGGAGGGCCTCCTGCGACTTCTGGGTCAGACGGTTGAGGTCCACGCTGTGCTCACTCCTTGGCTGGCGGGCGGGGACGGGCGCGCAGGTCGCGCTCGAGCGCGTCGATGCGGTCGAGCAGGTCCAGGACGAGCCCGATGGCGGCCCAGTTGAGCGACAGGCCGGTCCGTAGCCGCTGGATGCGGGCCATGGTGACCAGGTCGGCGCGGGTGAACCAGAACTCGCCGGCGCCGTCGCGGGTGGGCTGGAGCAGGCCGAGCTTGACCAGGCGGCGGACCAGCTCCGGATGGAGGCCCGCGCTGCCGGCGAAGCCGTCCAGGTTGAGCCGCGCCGGCCGGGCCAGAGAATAGCGCCGGGGTTGGCTCATCGCGCCCTCCTAGGGTCGAAGTCCGACACCTTGGCCAACTCCTCGAACAGCTCCCGCTCCCGCCGGCCGGGGCTGCGGGGGACCATGATCCGGACCTCCGCGTACAGGTCGCCGGGCTGGCCCCTGGGGTTGGGCATGCCCTGGCCGCGCAGTCGCAGCCGGCGGCCGCTGGAGGAGCCGGACGGGACCTTGACCTTGGCCTCCCCGCCCGGGGTGTCGAGGGGCACGGTCGATCCCAGCGCCGCCTCCCACGGGCTCACCGGCAGGTCGACGTGGAGGTCGCGGCCGTCCAGGCGGTAGCGGGGGTGGGGCGCGATGCGCACTACGAGGTACAGGTCGCCGGGCCCGGCCCCGCCGCTGCCCTGGCCGCCCTGGCCGGCCAGGCGGATCCGCTGCCCGTCCACCACCCCGGCCGGGATGGTGACCTCGTAGCTGCGCTGCCCATCCGGCCCGGCCAGGCTGATCGAGCGGCGGCCGCCCCGATAGGCCTCCTCGACCGTCAGCTCGAGCTCGGCCTCCTGGTCGGCCCCGGCCATCGGCCCGGCCGCCCGCCGGCCGCCGAACAGGCTGCCGAGCAGGTCCTCCAGGTCGACGTCGTCGAAGCCCTCACCGCTGACGAAGACCTGCTCCTCGTCAAAGGTCCGGCCCCGGCCCCGGCCCCGGCCGGGGCCGCCC
>DATENJ010000047.1:0-5415 GCA_035275125.1 Actinomycetes bacterium
CCCGGTTCCGCCGGGTCCTGCTGGGCGGCGGGCCCGTCCCGGTTGCCCTGGTCGAGGAGGCCACCGGACGGGGGGTCGGGGTGGTCCGCACCTACGGGCTCACCGAGACCTTCGGCGGCATGGTCCACGACGGCCACCCCCTCGACGGCGCCGAGGTGCGGATCGACGGCGACTCCGACGGCGAGATCCTGGTCCGGGGGCCGATGCTGTTCCGGCGCTACCGGGGCGACCCCGGCCGGACCGCGGCCGCGCTCCGCGACGGCTGGCTGCGGACCGGGGACCTGGGACGGCTGGGGCCCGACGGCCGGCTCAGCGTGCTCGGCCGGGCCGACGACCTGGTGATCAGCGGCGGGGTCAACGTCCACCCGGACGAGGTCGAGGCGGTGCTGGCCACCCACCCGGCCGTGGCCGAGGCCGCCGTGGCCGGCCGGCCCGACCCCGAGTGGGGCCAGCGCGTGACCGCCTTCGTGGTCCCCCGCGACCCGGCCAGCCCGCCGACCCTGGACGAGCTGCGCTCCTACACCCGGGAACGGCTGGCCGCGGCCAAGGCCCCCCGCGAGCTGGTCCTCGTCAACGCCCTCCCCCGCAGCCCCTCAGGCAAGCTCCTGCGCCGGCTCCTTCCCGACGGCGAAGCCGACATGGACGCTGGCCCCGGGCGCGACCTTCCGTAGCTGGCCGAGCACCCGCCGCCACAGCAGCCGCTCCAGCTCCTCCAGCCGCTGGTAGACCTCGTCGGTTGTCACCACCCCCCGTTCGTGCCCCTGCCAGACCGCGGCCATCTCCAGTTCCACGAAAGCCCCGCGGCGCTGCTCCTCGGTGTTCACGACACGCCCCCCAAGTGGTCATCGGTGCGAGCCAGATTCTTCCACATGGGCGATACGAGGGGAACGGGAAGATCGAAGAACTCACGGTTTGGCGGGCCCCGTTACCATAGAGTTCACGGGGGCCGGCAGACGCCCGCCTCCGGCGACCTTGGCATGGAGAGGTGCCTAGTGGGCTTCGAGGTCGACCGCGTCGTTCAGGACACCACCCAGGTGCCCGACCCGCGGCCGCCGGCCGCCCCGCAGCGGCCGCTCGGCCGCCGGGTGCGCGCGCTCGCCGCCCGCTCCATGCACCCCTTCGCCCACGGCCAGGTCAGCGAGACCCCCCTTGAGGCCCTGGTCAACGCCCACCAGGGGATGTACCCCAAGGCCGACGTGCGCCTGCTGCACGCCGCCTACGAGGTGGCCGAGCGGGAGCACCGGGGCCAGCAGCGGACCAGCGGCGAGCCCTTCATCACCCACCCGGTGGCGGTGGCGACCATCCTGGCCGAGCTCGGCATGGACACCACCACCCTGGTCGCGGCCCTGCTCCACGACACTGTCGAGGACACCGGCTACACGCTCGAGCAGACCCGGGAGGACTTCGGCGACGAGATCACCCACCTGGTCGACGGGGTGACCAAGCTCGACAAGATGGAGTTCGGCCACGCCGCCGAGGCCGAGACCATCCGCAAGATGATCGTGGCCATGGCCCTCGACCTCCGGGTGCTGATCATCAAGCTCGCCGACCGGCTCCACAACATGCGCACCCTCCAGTTCCAGCCGGCCCACAAGCAGCAGCGGACGGCCAGGGCGACCCTTGAGGTGCTGGCCCCCCTGGCCAACCGGCTGGGGCTCCAGGTGATCCGGCGCGACCTCGAGGACCTGGCCTTCGCGACCCTCTACCCGGCCGAGCACGACGAGATCGTGCGGGTGGTCGACCAGCGCGACCCGGGCCGCCGCGAGCACGTCGACATGCTGGTCCGCCAGATCGCGGCCGACCTCCGCTCGGCCAAGACCAAGGCCACCGTGACCCCGCACCCGCGCCACTACTACTCGATCTACCAGACCATGCTGGAGCGGGGCAGCCGCGAGATCCACGACCCCGACCGCATCCTGGTGGTGGTGGCCGGCGGGCCGAGTGACTGCTACATCGCCCTCGGCGCCGTCCACGGACGCTGGCACCCGGTGCCGGGCCGGTTCAAGGACTTCATCGCCGCCCCCAAGCTCAACGGCTACCAGTCGCTCCACACCGGCGTGATCGGCCCGGGCGACGAGCCGGTCGAGGTCCACATTCGCACCGAGTCGATGCACCGCACCGCCGAGTACGGGGTGGTCGCCCAGGCCAGGGAGGCGGCCCGCAGCCGCCGGGCCAACGGCCAGGGCGACGCCACCGGCAACGCCGACGACCTGGTCTGGCTGCACCGGCTGCTCGACTGGCAGCGGGCCGTGTCCGACCCGGGGGAGTTCCTGGAGTCGCTGCGCTCGGACCTGTCCGACCACGAGGTGCTGGTCTTCACCCCCAAGGGCGACACCATCACCCTGCCGGCAGGCGCCACCCCCGTCGACATGGCCTACGCCCTACGGGCCGAACTGGGCCACCACTGCATCGGGGCCCGCGTCAACGGCCAGCTCGTCCCCCTGGCCAGCGTCGTGTCCGACGGGGACGTGGTCGAGATCCTCACCTCCGACGCCGAGTACCCGGGCCCCTCCAAGGAATGGCTCGGCTTCGTCAAGAGCCCGCAGGCCCACGTCAAGATCCGCCAGTGGCTGGCCTCCCAGCACCGCGACGACGCCGTCGACGCCGGCCAGCAGGCCATCGACCAGTGCCTCTCCGACCAGGGCTGGTCGCTCCAGCGGGCCATGGAGGACGGCTCCCTGGCCATGCTCGACTACGCCGACCTCGAGGCGATGTACCGAGCCGTCGGCCAGAACCAGCTCTCGGCCCAGTCGGTCGCCCAGTGGCTGGTCACCGTGCTCGGGACCCACCCCGACACCTAGGCGCGCTACGCTGCGCCCATGAGCGACATGCAGCAGCAGGTCCAGAAGGTCGTCGACGAGCTGCTCGCCTCCGGCGCCGAGCGGGGCGTCCAGGTGGCCGTCTACCAGGACGGCGAGCAGGTGGTGGACCTCGCCGCGGGGGTGGCCGACCCGGCCACCGGGCGACCGGTCGACCCCGGCACCGTGTTCTACAACTACTCCATCGGCAAGGCCGCGACCAGCACCATCGTCCACCGGCTGGCCGAGCGCGGCCTGTTCGGCTACGACACCCCGGTGGCCGAGCTGTGGCCGGAGTTCGCCGCCAACGGCAAGCAGGCCGTGACCCTGCGCCAGGTCCTCGACCACACCGCCGGCGTGCCGGGCATCCCGCTCGACACCACGGTGGAGGACCTCTGCGACTGGGACAGGATGTGCGCGGCCATCGCCGACGCCGAGCTGTGGTGGGAGCCGGGCACAAAGGTCGGCTACCACGCCTACACCTTCGGCTACATCCTCGGCGAGGTCGTCCGCCGCGCCACCGGCAAGCGGATCTCGGAGGTCCTGGCCGAGGAGGTCGCCGAGCCGCTCGGCGTGGCCGGCGAGCTCTGGTTCGGGATGCCCGCCGCCGAGCACCACCGCCTCGCCCCACTGGAGGACGAGCCCGGCGCGGCCGAGATGGCCGCCCAGATGCTCGCCTCCATGCCGCCCGACCTGCCCATGCTCCGGTCGGCGCCGGCGGCGCTGTTCCCCAACGCCTCCTTCGGCAACCGCCCCGACGTCCTGGCCGCCGACATCCCCGCCGGAGGCAAGACCTCGGCCCGGGCGATCGCCCGCCTGTACGCGGCCCTGCTCGGCGAGGTCGACGGCGTCCGGCTGCTCTCGCCGGAGCGGCTGGCCGAGGTCACCGCCGTCTCCTCCAGCGGCACCGACGAGGTCTTCGGGATGCCGACCAGGTGGGGGCTGGGCTACAGCATCGGCCTGCCCGACGGCGGCCGCGACACGGCGTTCGGGGTCGGCGGGGTCGGCGGCAGCTTCGCCTTCGGCGACACCGCCAGCGGGCTCGCCTTCGGGCTGACCAAGAACCGGGTCAGCAACGACTTCGCCACCGCCACCCGCCTCACCCAGCTCGTCACCGCGGCCGCCTGACCTCAGGCGAAGATCTCCAGGGGCAGGAACGCCGAGACCACGAAGCTGGGCACGTCCACGACCTCGCTGATCTTGAGGTCGACGGCCACGCTGCAGATGGCGTAGGCCTGCTGGCGGGTCCAGCCGCCGTGGTCCTGGAGGTGCTCGATCATGTTGAGCAGGGCGTTGCGGGCGGCCAGGGTGAGGTCCTCTGGCCGGCTCTCGCCCTCGCGGGTGACCGACAGCCCGGTGGTGGCGAAGAACCGCCGGGGGGCGGCGTACTCGGGCGGCAGGTAGTAGTCGTCCCTGGCGAACTGGAGGTCCTGAATGCCGCGGGCGGCGGCCCGGCCCTTGTGGACGGCGAAACGGACGGTCAGGGTCGAGCGCATCTCGATGGCCGTGCCGCAGGTCTCGTTGTCACCCTGGGCGAAGTGGGCGTCGCCGGCCGAGAACAGGCCGCCGTCGGCGTACACCGGGATGTAGAGCCGTGCCCCCTTGCCGAGCTGCTTGATGTCGACGTTGCCGGCGGTCTCCCGGGGCGGGATGGTCCGCAGGGCCTCGACGGCGATGGCCCGGTCGGCGGGGACGGCGTCGGTTGGGTCGGGCGGGAGCACGAACCCGCCCTGGTCCAGGGCGGCCTGCTCGCGGGCGATGGTCCGCTCCAGCAGGGCCCGGTCCGGCGCGAGGCCGATGGTGCCCATGAACGGCGAGCCCGGGATGCGCAGCCCCGGCAGGTCGTCCGAGGTCGCCCAGCCGTCGGCGATCCGCCAGCGGACCATGAACGGGTCGGGGAACTCGTCGCGCAGGAAGCCGAAGCCGGGGACCTGCACGGTGTAGCCGTAGCGGTCCGGCTCGACCTCCAGGATCTCGACCTCGAGCAGGTCGCCCTGCTCGGCCCCGTTGACGTACACCGGGCCGGTGAGGGGGTGGACCACGTTCAGGTTGGGCCCGGCGACCGTCTCGAGGGTCGCGTCCGGGCCCATCTGGCCGTCGAAGGCGTCCCGGGTGTCCAGCACCACCTCGTCGCCGGGCTCGCAGGTCACCAGCGGGGCGATGTCCGGGTGCCAGCGGTTGTGCCCGGTCTCCGGCTCTTCGAGCAGCGACTTGGCGTAGTCGACCCGTACCTGGTGCGTGGCCATGGGCCACCTCCCGTCTCGACGGTTCCGGCCCCCGGATCATCTCGCTAAGGCGGCCCGTCCGGAAGCTGAGGTAGGGGGGCCCAGAACCTAAGGCAGCCGTCCGATCCGCGGCCAGGGGTCTTAGACCTACCGTGATGATCGAGAGATCGAACCGACCAGCGAGGTGCACCCATGCAGCAGCACCACACCATCCACGACGTCATCGCCCGCGACCACGTCGACATCCTCCGGCGCGAGGCCCGGCAGGCCCGTCTGGCCGCCAAGGCCCGCCGCCACAGCGTCCGGCCGAGCCGCCGGAGCCGCTAGGAGGGAGCTTCCGTGACCGTGGTCATCGACGACAGGCAGCGACGAGCCGGCGGACCCGCCGGCTC
>DATENJ010000048.1:0-2247 GCA_035275125.1 Actinomycetes bacterium
GGTCGCGCTCGCGCCGCAGCGGGCCGGGCCGCTTGGGCTTGACCCGGTCCACCGCCCACACCGCGGCCCCGTCGTGCCAGGCGAAGGTCACCGGGACCAGCCTCGGCCCAGCGGCCGAGAGGGTGGCCAGCCTGGCCACCCTCTGTGCCGCGAACCGGGCGAGCACCGCCGCCGGCGGCCCCTCGGGCCCGGCCCGTCCGCTGGTCGCTGCCGTCATCCCGTGGCCAGGTACGCTTCGAGGCGGTCGAGGGACTCGGCGGCTCCGCTCTCCATACCGGACTTGAGCATCCCGTCGCGGTCGGCGACCGACTGGAACACCGAGGTGTCGGTCATCAGCGTCCTGCCGTCCTGGTCCTCGAACACGACGGTCTCGAGCAGCACGTGGCCGGGCATGCCCTCGAACTCGAAGGTGTAGACGATCCGCTCGGGGTCCTGCAGGTCGTGGTACACCCCGTGGAACCCGTACTCGTTGCCCTCGGCCTCGCGCTCGACGAAGCGCCAGCGGCCGCCGGGGCGGGCCTCCAGCTGGTCGACGACCGTCTCGCTGCCGGCCTGGCCCCACCACTGTCGGACCGCGTCCGGGTCGGTGAAGGCCTTGAAGACCAGGTCGCGGGGGGCGTCGAAGCTGCGGGTGACGACGATCTCGTAGGTGCCGGGGTCGGCGACGACCTTCATGTCACTCATTGTCCGCTCCGTTCCTCTGCGCCTCGCGCAGGTAGTTGTCCAGTCGCGTGTAGCGACGCTCGCTCTCCTCCCAGAACCGCCGGTATCCCTCTACCCAGTCGGCCACCTCCTTCAGCGGGTCGGCCTCCAGCTGGCAGGGCCGCCACTGCGCCTCCCGTCCCCGGGTGATCAGCCCGGCCCGCTCCAGCACCTTGAGGTGCTTGGACACCGCGGGGAGGGTCATGTCGAACGGCTCGGCCAGCTCGGTCACCGAGGCGGCCCCGGCCATCAGCCGGGCCAGGATGGCCCGCCGGGTCGGGTCGGCAAGGGCCGCGAAGATGTTGTCGAGTCGCTCGGTGGCCATCTGCTTAACCTCTCAGTTAATTAACCTAGCGGTAAAGTAGAGGATCCGGGGACGGCTGTCAAGCTGTCCGCACCGACGCGGAACCAGCGCAGGAGGCAGCTGTGGCCGACCCCGTCCGTCTCGCCCTCATCGGGTGTGGGCGCATCGCCCAGGTCGCGCACCTCCCGGCGGTCGAGAAGGCCGAAGGGGCCGAGCTGGTGGCGGTCTGCGACCCGAGCGCGGCGGTGGCCGGGTCGGTCGCGCGCCGCTACGACGTCGCCGCCCACACCGACCAGCGGTCGGTCTGGGCCGACGCGTCGGTCGAGGCGGTGATCGTCACCGCACCCGACCGGTTCCACCACGCGCTGGCGTCCGAGGCGCTCGGCGCCGGCCGGCATGTGCTGGTCGAGAAGCCCATGACCGCCACCGTGGCCGAGGCCGAAGGCCTGGTCGAGCTGGTGGACCGGACCGGGCTGACGCTCCAGGTGGGGGCGATGAAGCGCCACGACGAGGGGGTCAGGTACGCCCGCCGGTTCGTCGCCGAGCGGCTCGGCCAGGCCCGCTCGTTCAACGCCTGGTACCGCATCGGCGACCTGCGCCCGGGCATCGAGGCGGCCCTGTTCCCGCCGGTCGTCGCCGAGTCCGCCGCCCGCCGGCAGGAGGCGGGGTTCAAGGCCGACCGTCGGCGCTACCTGCTCGCGACCCACGGGGCGCATGTGTTCGACACCGTCCGGTTCCTGCTCGGGGAGGTGGCGTCGGTGGTCGCCCGGCACCGCCAGGACGGCCCCGACCATGTCTGGCAGGTGCTGGCGACCACCACCGCGGGCGCCGTCGGCACGGTGACCATCGCCGCCGACGTCCCCGGCCTTCCCAGTGAGGGCGTCGAGGTGTTCGGCACCACCGGGGCGGTCCGGGCCGACCTCCACTTCCCGTTCTACCGTCGCGCCGCGACCGTGCACGCCTACCGCGACGGCGCCGTCGTCCTCCCGACCCTCACCGACGGCGACGCCTACCGGCGCCAGGTCGAGGCGTTCGCCCGGGCCGTCCGCGGCGGTGGTGGCCCGGTCCCGGACGTGCGCGACGGCCTGGCGGCCGTCCGGCTCATCCAGGCCACCGCGACCGCGGTCGAGCGCGGGTCCGAGGTGCGGCTGTGAGCCACGCCGGGCGCCACGGCACCGGGGGGCTGGCCGAGCGGCTGGGGATCTTCGCCCGCAGCTTCCCCCGCGAGACCCCCGAGGAGG
>DATENJ010000049.1:0-2190 GCA_035275125.1 Actinomycetes bacterium
CCAGCCGGCCCACTACGAACTGTTCGACCAGATCTGGCTCAGCCCGGCCCTGGCCGCCCGCCAGACCGGCGCCTTCATCGACCGCCGTACCCGCCACGGCGGCGACGGCAGCGACCACGACCCGGCCTGGGTCACCCTCACCGTCTAGCCCTGCCTGGCCTCCTCAGACACCGATGGTGAGGGCGGCCGTGTAGCCGCCGGCGGCATCCCCGGACATGGTGGCGAGCTGGTGGATGCCGCCGTCGTCGCTGAAGACGTTGTCGCTGGTCAGGCTGGTCTGGGACAGGTTGGAGACGCTCTGCTCGTAGCCGGAGGTGGCGTACACGGCCTCGCAGGCCTCCTTGGGCAGGGCGATCTGGGAGGTCTTGACGATCGGCCCGGAGGAGGTGGCGTCGGAAAGGCTGCCGTACACCTCGAAGTGGATGTGGGGCCAGCGGCCCGAGTAGGCGGCCGGGAAGATCGACTGGAAGCTGACGGTCCCGCCGGCGTCGGTCTCCTGGGCCCCGCGCAGGTAGTTCTCGCTGGCCGCGGCCGGGCTGTAGAGGGAGTAGTTGCCTTCGCGGTCGCAGTGCCACAGGTACACCCCGGCCCCCTTGGCGGCGTCGCCGGTGGCCGCGTCGCGGACGGTCAGCCTGATGGTCAGCGGCACCCCCTCGGCGGTGGTCGTTGACGAGCCGAAGCTCGAGCGGATGTCGCGGCGGACGATGCCCGAGTCGTCCAGCACGTTGGGGCCGTTCGAGCCGTCCCCGGGGAAGGGGCCGGCGGTCTCCTCGGGCACCTCGGTGAGGTCGCCGCCCGCCGTAGACGAGCCGGTCCCGTCCGACGAGGTCGTGCCGGGGGCGGCCGTCGCGCCCGTGGCCGAGTCGTTGGTGTCCGACCCGCCGCACGCGGCCAGCAGCGCGGCCGCGCTGAGCCCGCCGAACAGGCCGAGGACCTTGCGCCGGTCGACCAGGGTTCGCAGGTCGTAGACGAGCCCCCGGTCGGACTCCTCGATCTCCCGGCCGTGCTCGTCCACCCAGCGCCGGGCGCCGTCCGAGGGCCGTTGGTGTCGCGTGGTCATGGTCAGCTCCGTCAGCGTAGGGGTCGGCGTCCAGGCATGATGCCAAGCCCACCTTGCCCGCGGCTGGAGGTTTCCTGGGAGCTTCCTGGGGGTGGTTCATACTGCGTTGGCTCTGTCGGCTCTCGACCGGAGGGACTCATGCGCCGCGTGCTCCGCGACAACGGGCTCTCGATCACCATGTTCACGCTGTTCCTGGTCTTCCTGGTCGCGCAGAGCGTCGCCGGCTACAAGGCCAACAACAGCGAGAACGAGCAGCATCGGCAGCCGCCCGAGTCCTTTGGCGAGTACCTGACCAGCGGGGCGTTCGTCGAGGCGACCTTCGAGAACTGGGAGAGCGAGTTCCTCCAGATGGGTGCGTACGTGGTGCTGACCGCCCTGCTGATCCAGAAGGGGTCGCCGGAGTCCAAGAAGCCCGACGGCGACGAGACCGACGCCGACCCCCGCGACCAGCGGGACGCCGAGGACGCGCCCGGCCCGGTCAAGCGGGGCGGGCTGGTCCTGACGCTGTACGAGCACTCGCTGTCGATCGCCCTGTTCGCCCTGTTCCTGCTCTCCTTCGTCCTCCACGCCCTCGGTGGCCACGCCGAGTTCAACCAGCAGCAGCTGGAGCACGGCGCCGCCCCGGTCTCGCTGTGGAGCTTCGTCACCAGCTCGCAGTTCTGGTTCCAGTCCATGCAGAACTGGCAGAGCGAGTTCCTGGCCGTGGCCGCCCTCACCGTCCTCGGCATCTTCCTCCGCCAACGCGGCTCCCCCGAGTCCAAGCCGGTCGCCGCCCCCCACACCCAGACCGGCACCGGCTAGCGCCACCAGCCGCCGGATTTATTGCCGCTCGAGACGGCTCGGGCAACGTGCCGGACCCGCCTCTGGAAATTCCTGGATGCGGCGACCCGCCGGCCGCGCAGTTGGCCGCGCTGCATGGCTCCTGACCTGCGGGTTCGTTGCGAGTTGTGTCACCTTTGGCCTATACTGGCCACATGGAAGAAATGTACGACACCATTCAACGGCACCGCCTCTACGGCCTCGCCGCAGAAATTCGTGCGGTCGAGGAGGGCCACAACGCCCGGGTCCTGCCCGACGGGTCGATCCTGGTGAAGGCCGAGTCGCATCCCGGCAGCTACCGTGTGTCCATC
>DATENJ010000050.1:0-3376 GCA_035275125.1 Actinomycetes bacterium
TGGCCGACCCGCCGGACGACCTGCCCGAGGTGGTCCGCTCGCGGCTGGCCGCCCGGGGCCTGACCGCGCTCTGGTCCCACCAGGTGGCGGCGGTCGACCTGGCCCGCGCCGGCCGCAACGTCGTGGTGGCCACCGGCACCGCCTCCGGCAAGAGCCTCTGCTACCAGCTCCCGGTGTTCGACGCCCTGCTCGGCGACGGCCACCGCACCGCCCTGTACCTCTCCCCCACCAAGGCCCTGGCCCGCGACCAGCTCCGCGCCGTCCGCTCCTTCGCGCTCGCCGGGATCAGGGCGTCGGCCTACGACGGCGACACCCCCTCGGCCGACCGGCCGATGATCCGCCGCAGCGCCAACCTGGTGCTGACCAACCCCGACATGCTCCACCGCGGCATCCTCCCCGGCCACGAGCGCTGGGCGGCCTTCCTGGGCCGGCTCGCCTTCGTGGTCGTGGACGAGGCCCACACCCTCCGGGGGGTGTTCGGCTCCCATGTGGCCGCGATCCTGCGGCGCCTGCGCCGCCTGGCCGCCCGCTACGGCGCCAGCCCGACCTTCGTGCTGGCCTCGGCCACCCTCGGGAACCCGGCCGAGCTGGCCACCCGGCTGGTCGGCCTGCCGGTCGAGGCGGTCACCGAGGACGGCTCCCCGAGGGGCCCGGTCTCGTTCGCCCTCTGGGAGCCGCCGCTGCTGGACGAGACCACTGGCCTGCGCCGCAGCGCCAACACCGAGTCGGCGACCTGGCTGGCCGCCGCCGTCGAGGCCGGGGTGCGCACCCTGTGCTTCACCCGCTCCCGCAAGTCGGCCGAGCTGGTCGCCAGCTTCGCCCGGCACCGGGTCGCCGCTGTCGACCGCCGCCTGGCCGGCCGGGTCCGGGCCTATCGTGCCGGGTACCTGGCCTCCGAGCGGCGCGAGCTGGAGCAGGGCCTGGTCTCGGGCCGGCTGCTCGGGCTGGCCACCACCAACGCCCTCGAGCTGGGCATGGACGTCGGCGGCCTGGACGCGGTCGTGCTCGACGGCTACCCGGGCACGGTCGCCTCGATGTGGCAGCAGGCCGGCCGGGCCGGCCGCCAGGGCGAGCCGTCCCTGGCCGTGCTGGTCGGCAAGGACGACCCGCTCGACGCCTACCTGCTGCACCACCCCGGCGACCTGTTCGGCCGGCCCCACGAGGCCGCCCTGGTCGACCCCGGCAACCCGTACGTGCTCGCCCCCCACCTGCTGTGCGCCGCCTTCGAGGCCCCGCTGACCGACCGGGACATGGAGCTGTTCGGGGGCGATGGGGCGCGGGCTCTGGCCGAAACCCTCGAGGCCGAGGGGGCGCTGCGCCGCCGCCGGGACCGGCTGCACCCTGGCTCCGGCCTCAGCCAGGCCGACCAGGTCGACATCCGCAACGCCGGCGGCAGCCCGGTCACCATCGTCGCCGCCGACTCGGGCCAGGTCATCGGTACCGTGGACCGGGCCCGGGCCCCCTCGACGGTGCACCGGGGGGCCGTCTACCTCCACCAGGGCGAGAACTTCCGGGTCGCCGAGCTGGACCTCGAGGAGGGCGTCGCCCTGGTCACCGAGGCCAAGGGCGACGAGTACACCCAGGCCCGGAGCGACATCGACGTGACCGTGGTCGAGCCGACGCGGCGGGTCGAGCTCCCCCGCTCCACCCTCTGGCTGGGCCGGGTCGACGTCTCCGAGCAGGTGGTCGGCTACGAACGCCGCCGGGTCGGGACCAGCGAGCTACTCGGCTACGAGGACCTGGACATGCCCCCGGCCCGGCTCCAGACCGTCGCCTACTGGTACACCCTCTCGCCCGCCCTGCTGGACGCCGCCGCCCTCGACCCCAGGGACATCCCCGGCGCCGCCCACGCCGCCGAGCACGCCCAGATCGGGCTCCTCCCCCTGTTCGCCATGTGCGACCGCTGGGACATTGGTGGCCTCTCCACCGCCTGGCACCCCGACACCGGCGCGGCCACGATCTTCGTCTACGACGGCTACCCCGGCGGCGCCGGCATCTCCGAGGTCGGGCACCGTCGAGCCCTGGAGCACCTCCGCGCCACCCGCGACACCGTCGACTCCTGCCCCTGCGACACCGGCTGCCCCTCCTGCGTCCAGTCCCCCAAGTGCGGCAACGGCAACAACCCCCTCGACAAGGCGGGCGCGGTCCGCCTGCTCGACGAGCTGCTGGCCGATCTGGGGGCGGTTCCGGGCGCTGGGACGGATGGGGCGGCCGGGGCGGAGAGCCACGTGGTGGGGTTCGGGGCTGGAGGATGAGCATCTATGTGGGGGTGGCTGGCGCCTCCCAGCCGGAGCCGCCGCTGCTGGACCAGGCCGAGCTGCTGGGGCGGCGGCTGGCCGAGGCTGGCGCGGTGGTGGTCTGCGGCGGCGGGCCTGGGGTGATGGAAGCGGTCTGCCGCGGCGCCCAGTCGGCGGGCGGCACCACCGTTGGCCTCCTGCCGGGCCTCGACCGCGCCGAGGGCAACCCCTACCTCACCATCTCCGTCCCGACCGGCCTCGGCCAGGGCCGCAACCTCCTCCTGGTCCGCTCCAGCGACGCCATGGTCGCCGTCGGCGGCGGGTTCGGCACCCTCTCCGAGATCGCACTCGCCCTCCGCACCGGCACCCCGGTGATCGGCCTGGCCACCTGGTCCCTCCATCTCGGTTCCCACCAGGTCGACGCCTTCCCCGTCGCCGAGACCCCCGCCGCCGCCGCGCAGCTCGCCCTCGAAGCCGCCGGAGCACACGGATCCGGCCTCCGCCGTCCGCATCGCGGCGGCTGAAGGGCGACCCGCGCGAGCTTGCCCCGTTTGGTGGTTGGCGTTGCGGGGCAGCTAGAGAGCAAAGATCGAACCGTGAACTGGCAACCCTGAGGAGGCACCGCAATGGCCGTACTCTTCCTAGTGCTCGCCTTGCTGGCCGCTGTCGTGATCGGCGCCGCCGGCTTCGAGAACACCACCGCGAGCTCCGCCACCCTGCTCGACCGGTCATTCGACCAGCTCACCGAGGGCCAGCTACTGGTCTTGTTCGCCGTGCTCGGCTTCCTGACCGCCATGTTCCTGTTCCTCGCCTTCGGCGCTTCCAGGACCCGGCGCTCACGGCGCAAGGAGCTGAAGTCGCGACGCCGCGACGCCGAAGGCCGGGTCGGCGAGCTGGAGCGCGAGAACGACCGCCTCCGCCAGGAGCTGGAGTCGGTCGAGCGTGGCCGCAGCGACGCCGTCGCCGAGCGCGACCGCGCCGAAGCCACCGCCGACAGCATCCGCTCAGACGCCGCCACCAACCGCGACCAGGTCGCCACCGCAACCGCCGCACACGACCGCACCAGCACCACCATGGTCGACGACGTCCCCGAGCCCGACCGTTCGCGAACCGCCGACCCCGCCGCCGCCCCACCTCCC
>DATENJ010000051.1:0-7611 GCA_035275125.1 Actinomycetes bacterium
GTTCGCGCTGGTCCTGCTGGCCGGATGCCGGCCTACCCCGGACCGGCCCGGCGCCACAGCGGGACCGGCGGCGGTCCCCCACCCGCCCGGTGCACCGGCGGCGGCGTCCCGCCTCCCCGGCATGCCACCGCCCCTGCGCCCCGGTGACGTCTACGCCGCTGACCGCCCCGGCCGACTCAGCCCGGTGGTCCGGCACATGCCGGCACGGGTCTGGGTACCGGACAGTTCCGACGGCACCGTCCACGTGATCGACCCCCGCACGCGCCGGGTGGTGCGGCGGTTCCGGGTCGGCCGCCTGCCCCAGCACGTCACCCCATCCTGGGACCTGCGCCGGCTGTGGGTCGCCAACGACGAGTCCAACAGCCTCACCGCGATCGACCCGGCCACCGGCCACGTCGGCCGGCCGGTCCCGGTCACCGACCCCTACAACCTGTACTTCACCCCCAACGGCCGCCGGGCCATCGTGGTCGCCGAACAGCTGGGCCGCCTCGACTTCCGCGAACCGCACTCGATGCGGCTGCGCCACGCCCTGTCGGTGCCCTGCCCTGGCGTCGACCACCTCGATTTCTCTTCCGACGGCCGTTATCTGCTGGCCAGCTGCGAGTTCGGGGCCAGCCTGATCAGGGTCGACGTCGCCGGCGAGCGGGTCACCGGCCAACTCGCCCTGCGTCCGGGCGCCAAACCACAGGACGTCAAGCTCGCCCCCGACGGGCAGCTGTTCTATGTGGCCGACATGGCGGCCGGCGGGGTCTGGCTGGTCGACGGCCGGCGGCTCCGGGTCACCGGGTTCGTGGCCACCGGAGCCGGCGCCCACGGCCTGTACGTCAGCCGCGACTCGGCGTCGCTCTATGTCTCCAACCGGGACGCGGGGTCGGTGTCGGTGCTGTCGTTCGCGACCCGGCGGGTGCGCACAACCTGGAAGCTGCCCGGCGGCGGCAGCCCTGACATGGGCGGGGTCTCGGCCGACGGCAAGGTGCTGTGGCTGTCCGGGCGCTACCACGCCGAGGTCTACGCGATCGACACTCGCAGCGGCCGCCTGCTCGCCCGCGTCCGGGTCGGCCGTGGCCCGCACGGCCTGTGCGTGTACCCTCAGCCGGGCCGCTACTCGCTCGGCCACACCGGGGTGTTCCGGTGACCGCCACCCGCCCGGCCGGCCCTGGTGGCCGGGGTCGGTCGCGTTGGCAGCTCCCCGACGCCACGGCGCCGGTGGCGGGGTTGGCCGCGGCCCTGCTCGGCCTGATCCTCTGCGGGGCGGTGGCGGGCGGGCTGCTGGACCAGGACGGCCCGACCGGGGTGGTTGACCGGCCCACGGCCTCGTTTGTGGCCGCCCATCGGGAGGGATGGCTCACCGGAGTCATGCGGCTGGTCACCGACCTGGGCGCCGCCGCCGTGCTCGTGCCGCTGGTCCTGGTGGCCGGGCTGGTGTGGCGCTGGCGGCGAGGGACCTGGCGGCCCCTGGCGCTGCTGGCCGGCGCGGCCGCCGGGGCATGGGTCGTCCAGGTGACGGTCAAGCAGCTGGTCGAGCGTCCACGGCCTCCCGTAGGTCTCGCCCTGTCGCAAGTCAGCGGGTTCGCGTTCCCCTCCGGCCATGCGACCGACGCCGCCGCTGTCTACGGGATGCTCGCCATCCTCATCGCCGGCTCCACCCGGCGGGCGGTCAGGGTCGCCACCTGGGCCGGTGCCGCCGCAATGGTCGTGCTGGTGGGGCTGTCCCGGGTGTACCTGGGCGTCCACTGGCTGAGCGACGTGGTCGCGGGCGTGGCCCTAGGTGGGGCGTGGCTACTCGCGATCTTCACCGCCGGCCGGCTCAGCGACGACCGGGTCGGCCGGGTCCTGCTGGCCACCCTGGTCGTCGCGGTGCTGGTGGTGGCTCCCGAGGTGGTCGAGGGCCCGGAGACCCCGGTCCGTGCCGCCGCGGCGCCCCGGGGGGGTCCGACCACGGTGGTGCTCGTGATCGAGGAGAACCACGAGTTCGGCCAGGTCATCGGCTCGCCGCAGGCGCCGTTCCTGAACCGGCTGGCGGCGCACGGGACACTCCTCACCCGCTACTTCGCGGTCACCCACCCGTCGCTGCCGAACTACGTCGCTCTGGTCGCCGGGAGCCCGCTCGGGATACGCAACGACTGCCGCCTGTGCCACCGGACCGGCCGCACCCTGGTCGACCAGCTGGAGCGGGCCCACATCCCCTGGAGGGCCTACTACCAGGGCCTGCCGGTGCCCTGCTCGTCGGCGGTCAAGGCCGGCGCCTACGCCAACAAGACCAACCCCTTCGCCCACCTGGACGACGTCCGTGCCTCGCCAGCCCGCTGCCAGCGGGTCGTACCCCTCGACCGGCTCCGACCGGACCTGCGCCGCGGGCGGCTGCCCCGCTTCGCGGTGATCGTCCCGGACCTCCAACACGACATGCACAGCGGCCCTGTCCCCCGGGCCGACGCCTTCCTGCGACGCCTCTACCGGGAACTGGCCGCCTCACCCTCGTGGCGCCCGGGCACCGTGCTGGTGGTCACCTTCGACGAGGGTACGACCTCCCAAGGCATGCGCGGCCGGGGCGGCGGCCGCGTGGCCACCATCGTCGCCGGGCCCGGCGTCCCCCGACGCCACGACCCGACCCCCTACACTCACTACGCCCTGCTCCGCTCCATCGAGCACCGCTTCGGCCTGCCGCCCCTCAGGCGTGCCGCCGACCGGGCGACCAGGACCATCCCGGCCATCGCCGGATCACGATAGACCCACCTTGAGGAGGCTGGCTTGAAGGGTTGGCGATCCTGGGCCGTGGCAGCGGCGTTGCTGGTGCTTCCGGCGGCCGGTTGCGCGAGCACCCCGCCGGCCACCCCAGTCGGCGCACCGTCCACCACCGCCGCCCCACCGGCCCCCCAGCACGCGACTGGAACAACCCGCGTGATCGTGGTGGTCGAGGAGAACCACTCCATCGGCCAGATCATCGGCTCCCCCCAGACGCCGTTCCTCAACCGCCTGGCCACCCAGGGAGCGCTGCTCACCTCCTACTTCGCGATCACCCACCCGTCGCTGCCCAACTACATCGCCATGGTCAGCGGCGACACCCAAGGCATCACCAGCGACTGCGGCGGCTGCAACGTCGACGCCCCCAACCTGGCCGACCAGCTCGAGGCGGCCGGGGTTTCCTGGAAGGCGTACATGGAAGACCTCCCGGCGCCCTGCTCGGACGCCCACCGCGCCGGCGCCTATGCCAAGAAGCACAACCCGTTCATGTACTTCGCCAGCGTCCGCGACCACCCCGACCGCTGCGCCAAGGTCGTGCCGCTCGACCAGCTCGACACCGACCTGGCCGCCGGAGGGCTGCCCAGCCTGGTGTTCGTGACCCCGAACCTGGACCACGACATGCACGGGGCCGGTGAGGGCGGCGACGACGCGGCCCTGACCACCGCGGCCGACCGCTGGCTGGAAGGCCTCTACGGCAAGCTCACCGCCTCCTCGGCCTGGCGGGACGACACCCGGCTGGTCGTCACCTGGGACGAGGGCGGCGGCGGTGGAGGTGGCGCGACCAGCTGCTGCGGCGGGCTGGCGACCGGCGGCAGGGTGGCCACGATCGTCGCCGGACCGGCCGTCAAGCCCGGCCGCGACGACGCCACCTACACCCACTACGCCCTGCTGCGCTCCATCGAGGCGCTCCTGCACCTGCCGTTCCTGGGCCACGCCGGCGACCCGGGCACCCCGATCATCCCGGCCCTGTCGTGACCACGGTCCGGCAGCCAGGAAGGCTTGCGCCTCGCGGCATCGCGCGTTAGCGTTCTCGAATTAGTCCAGCCTAAATCCAATCTTCGAGGGCGAGCGCGCGATGTCCACTACCCAGACGATCCTCCTCGGCGCCATCGCCGGGTTCACGATCTTCCTCGGCCTCCCCCTCGGGCGAATCCCCTTCGCCAGCCGGACGAGCCGGGCGTTCCTCAACGCCCTGTCGGCCGGCATCCTGGTCTTCCTGCTGGTCGACATCCTCGGCCACGCCACCGAGCCGGTCGAGGAGGCCATGACCGAGGCCAAGGCTGGCGAGGCTGCCTGGAGCCACTTCGCCGGGCTGGCCCTGGTGTACGCCCTGGGGTTCGGAGTCGGGCTGCTCGGGCTGCTGTACGCCACCCGGTTGTGGAAGTCCCGGCCCCCGGCCAGCATCGGCCCGGGGGCCATGGCGGCCACCGAATCCACGACTCGACCGCCCGAGGCCGAGGCGGCACTGCGGGTGGGCATGTCCATCGCGGTCGGGATCGGGCTCCACAACTTCTCCGAGGGGCTGGCGGTCGGCCAGGCCGCCAAGGCCGGCGAGGTCTCCCTGGCAGTGCTGCTCATCGTCGGGTTCGCGCTCCACAACGCCACCGAGGGATTCGGCATTGTCGGGCCGCTCGCGGGCGCGAACGTCCGGCCGTCTTGGGGCTGGCTCGGGCTGGCCGGGCTGGTCGGCGGTGGGCCGACCTTCCTGGGCACCGTCGTGGGGACCAGGTTCGACTCGGTCTTCGTCTTCGTCGGCTGCCTGGCCCTGGCGGCCGGGGCCATCCTGTATGTGCTCGGCGAGCTGTTGCCCGTCGGCCGGCGCCTGTCCTGGGAGGTCACCCTGTGGGGCCTGCTGGCCGGGTTCCTGCTTGGCGTGGCCACCGATCTGATCCTGGTCGCCGCCGGCGGGTAGCCAAGCGCGCGTCTCGGCCAGGGTCGGCGTCCCGCTCAGGGGACCGCTTCGCGGGGGCCGAGGCGCGCGTGAGGTTGAGGTAGATGGGGTTGGCTTACTGATCGCTGCCGACCAAGCCCGAACTGAACACGTCGCTGGCCTCGCGAGGCCGGCGAGCCCTCCGGCACCCTGCCAGAACTTGGTCCGGCTTCGTCAGTTCGATGGTGTCGCCTCGGGTGTCGGTGGCGCTGGCGACAAGGTGTGCGTCGTCGGTGGGGCGGCGCCCGGCGGTCTGACGGCCTGGGGGAAATCCCCCAGCCAAAGACTGAGGTCAGCCACGTTCCGGGCGGCAGGCCGCGCAAATACCTTCGAGATCATGACTCGACAGACCCGGAGAGACCCGTGATCCAGACCCGCAGACTGACCAAGCGCTACGGTGCGACCACGGCCGTGGACGGGCTCGGCTTCGATGTCCGGCCGGGCGCGGTCACCGGCTTCCTCGGCCCCAACGGGTCCGGGAAGTCCACCACCATGCGCATGATCATGGGCCTGGACCGCCCCGACCGGGGCACCGCGACGATCAACGGCAAGCGGTACGGCGAGCTGCGGTGGCCGCTGCGGGAGGTGGGCGCGCTGCTCGAAGTCCGCGCCTACCACCCGGGCCGCAGCGCCGAGAGCCATCTCACCGCGCTGGCCGCCTCGAACGACGTCCCGCGCTCGCGCGTCGGCGAGGTGCTGGCCACCGTCGGCCTGGCCGACGTGGCGCGGAAGCGGGCCGGCGGGTTCTCGCTCGGCATGTCCCAGCGGCTCAGCATCGCCGCGGCCCTGCTCGGCGACCCCGGGGTGCTGCTCTTCGACGAACCCGTCAACGGGCTCGACCCGCAGGGCGTGCGCTGGATCCGCGAGC
Source organism: Actinomycetes bacterium (assembly GCA_035275125.1). GTDB lineage: Bacteria > Actinomycetota > CALGFH01 > CALGFH01 > CALGFH01 > CALGFH01. The sequence continues at coordinate 5,541 of DATENJ010000051.1, forward strand.
TGATGAAGTCGCTCGCCGCGGAGGGGCGCACCGTGCTGCTCTCCAGCCACCTCATCAGCGAGATGGCGCTCACCGCCGACCGCCTGATCGTGATCGGCCAGGGTCGGCTGCTGGCCGACAGCACCGTCACCGAACTGACCGCCGGAGGGCGGTCGCTGGAGGAGGCGTTCTTCGCCCTTACCAGCGGCAGCGTAGAGTACCGGGGCGTCGCCCCCGCCCAGCCGAAGAGGCCGTGATGGCGCACTCGACTTCCAGGACGCGGGCGGCATCCGACACCGCTGGCCTGCCCGCCGGACGCCAAGGATTCCGGCAGGCCGTCCGGATGGAGTGGATCAAGCTGCGCAGCCTGCGTTCCACCCCGTGGATGCTGCTGGCCACCACGGTCGGGATGATCGCCATCGGCGTGGTCGCGATGGCCAACACCAAGGCACCCAGCCCGGCCGATGCGGCCTCCTTCGATCCGGTGAACAACGTGCTGGCCGGGGTGGTGCTCGGTCAACTCGTCATCGGCCTCATGGGTGTCCTGGCGGTCACCGGCGAGTACTCCTCCGGCTCGATCAGGTCGACGCTCGCCGCGGTGCCCAACCGGCGGATGATGCTCGCCGCCAAGGCGGCCGTGGTCGGACTGGTCTCGCTGGTGGTCGGGGAGGTCGTCACCTTCGTGACCTTCTTCGCCGGCACCATGGCCATGGCCGGCGGGGTTCCGCACCCGTCCCTCGGCGACCCCGGGGTGCTGCGCGCGGTCGTGCTGTCCGGCGTGTACCTGGCGATGGTGGGCCTGATCGGGGTCGGACTGGGTGCTATGATCCGGCATTCCTCGGCGGCGATCGGCGCACTGGTCGGCCTGTTCTTCGTGCTGCCGGGGCTGCTCGCGGGGCTGACCGGGACGACGGTGTCGAAGTTCCTGCCGACGTTGATCTTCAGCAGCTCGCTCGGCGTTTCGCACGACGTGTCGGAAGTGCTCACACCGTGGGCCGGCTTCGCCGTGGTCTGGCTGTACGTCGTGGCGGCGCTGGGGATCGGCGGCTGGCTGCTGGAGCGGCGAGACGCGTAGCGGCTTCGCCTGACGGGTCCTCAGCCCGCGGGCCGCTCCCTTCCTTTCACGCTCCTGAATCCCGACGACACACCCGCCGGAACCTGGCCCGTGCCGACCACCGCACAGGAGACTGGAGACCGTGCAAGACCGACCAGCGGAAGCGACCCCGGAGCCGGCGGGCAATCCCTCGGGCGTGACCCCGGGCAAGCCCGCGGGCAAGGCCCTGGGCCGGCCGGGCGCCCTGCGCGCCGTCCTCACCGCCCCCTTCACCCGCCGCGCCTGGGCCGAGGCCGCCTACTGCCTCCTCGGCTTTCCGGTCGCGCTGGTCGGATTCGTTCTCGTGCTGGGCCTCCTCGCCAACGGCGTCGTGCTCACCGCCTCGCTGGTCGGTGCCGTCCTGGGACTTGCCCTCGTCGTCCTCGCCCTCAGCCTCTCCCGCGCCCTCGCGGCACTCCACCGGGCCCTGGCCGCAGGCCTGTTGGGGGAGCGCCTCACCGCGCCGACGCAGCCTCGCCCCTCCGGCAAGTTCTTCGCCCGGGTCAACGCTCGGCTGCGGGACGAGGCGGGCTGGCGCGCGGCCGCGTACCTGCTGGTGAAGCTGCCGGTCGCGGTCTTCGAACTGTACGCGGCGACCTGGTGGCTGATCGGAGGGTTCGATCTCATCACGCCGTTGCGCTGGGCGGTCGTCCATCAGCAGGTCGGCACCGCCGGTGGCGCGGTCATGCGGACGATCTCGCCGTTCCCGGGCGGCGCCGGGGCCCCGCACGCCGGCAGTTTCGCCGGCACCTTCCTCACCGCCGGCATCGGCGCGCTGACGCTGCTCGCCGCCCCCTGGTTCACCCGCGGGGTGATCGCGGTGGACCGCTGGCTGCTGCGCGCCCTGCTCGGGCCGGGCGAACTCGCCCAGCGGGTACGCAACTTGGAGGAGACCCGGGCGCTGGCCGTGGACGACTCGGCGGCGCTGCTGCGCCGGCTGGAGCGGGACCTCCACGACGGGGCGCAGGTCCGACTGGTCGCGTTGGCGATGCGCCTGGA
>DATENJ010000052.1:0-7541 GCA_035275125.1 Actinomycetes bacterium
GACCTGGTCCGCAACGACGCCGGCGTCGCGACCATGGCCGGCGGCGGGCTGACCACCGCCGACCAGGTCAACACCGTCCTGGCCGCCGGCCGGGCCGACCTGTGCCTGCTCGACCCCCGGACCTACGCCGGGCCCTGACCGGCGCGAGGCCGCCTGGTAGTGTCGGAGGCGTACCGCACCGGTAGCGGCCTCCTGCCCCTCGCGCCAACGGCGCTGTCGTTCTGGAGGTTCGCCATGTCCGAGGTCACGGTGCGCCCGTTCCGCCGGGCCGACCGAGAGCAGCTGACCGCGCTGGTCAACGCCCACATCCAGGCGGTCGTGCCGGGTGTCTCGGTGTCGGTCAACACCGTCATGAGCCAGCTCGAGCGCGACCCGGGCGAGTTCATCGTCGACCCCTGGGTGGCCGAGCGGGCCACCCTGGTGGCCGAGCAGCGCCGCCGGGTGGTGGCCGCCGCCCACCTGCTGCGCTACGGCGCGGGTGCGGACGTCGGCCAGGGCTACCGCGGCACCGCCGAGATCAACTGGCTGCTGTACTGGCCGGAGGCGAGCCACTGGCCCGACTCGGCGGAGGCGGCCAGCTCGCTGATGGACGCCTGCCTTGACCGGCTCCGGTCGTGGGAGGTGGCGCACTGGCACGCCGACGGCGCCCTCCCCGCCCCCGGCGTGTACGGCGTGCCCAGCCAGTGGCCGCACGTCCGAGCGCTGTACGAGCGGGCCGGGTTCGTCCACGACGGCCCCGTCGAGATCGTCCTGCTGGCCAGGGTCGACGAGCTGCCCCGGCCAACCCCGCCGCCCCTTGCGGGCCTGCGGGTGGAACGGTCGGTCGGGGAGAGCGGCACCCGGCTGTCCGGCCTGGTCGGCGACGAGCTGATCGGCTTCGTCGAGGTCGAGACCAACCTGGCCGAGGGTGGGCGCCTCGCGCATCTGGGCGGCTGGGCCGACGTCGGCAACCTGCACGTGGTCGAGGCCTACCGGCGGCGCGGGGTCGCCACCTGGCTGGTCTCCGAGGCGGCGGACTGGCTGCGGCTGGCCCTGGCCGAGCGCCTGCTCGAGTACGCCCGGCCCGAGGAGCAGGATCTCCTGGGGCTGCTCGACCGCCTCGGCTTCCGCGAGCTGACCCGCACCGCCCGCGGCTGGCATCACCGCTCCCGGCCGGGGTCGAGCCCCGAGGCCCGGTCCTAGCCCTCCGGGGATCAGGCGGGGCGCTCGCGCTCCAGGCGGGCCTCCTCCACGTCCAGGTCGTGCTCGAGCCGGCGGGCCACCTCGGGCGTGACCGCGCCCCGCTCCCGCAGCCGGCGCAGCTCCTCCCGCTGGGCTCCGAGCAGGTCGCGGATCAGCTCGGCGACGGCCCTTGACCCGTCCGGGTGGCCGTCGTCGGCCTGCTGGTCCAGGTGGGCCAGCCGGGTCCGGTAGCGTTCCCGGAGCCGCTCGACCAGCTCGGCGGGGACCCCGTCGGCCTCCGGGTCGAGCGCGTCCAGGTGGTCGAGGGCGACCTCGGACAGCCGGGCCAGGGCCCGCCGGCCGTCACCGGCGGCCCCGTCGTCGTCTGCCGCCACCCCGAGCCGCCGGATCACCAGCGGCAGGGTCAGGCCCTGGCCGACCAGGGTGACCACGATCACCGTGAAGGCCAGGAACACCACCAGGTTCCGGTCAGGGAACGGGCTGCCGTCGTCGACCTGGGTGGGGATGGCCAGGGCAAGGGCCAGCGTCACCACCCCGCGCATGCCGGCCCAGCCGATCACCGTCACCGGCCCCCAGCCCGGGAACGGGTCACGCTCGCGGACCCGCGCCGACAGCCGCGGCAGCCAGCTGGCCGGGTACACCCAGGCCAGTCGGACCACGACCACCACCAGGTTGAGGGCGAGGGCGGCAAGGGCCAGGTCGGCCACCGAGCGCCCCTCGATCCCCTCCACCACGGTCCGCAGCTGCACGCCGACGAGCACGAACGACAACCCCTCGAGGACGAACACCAGCCAGTCCCAGAGCTGGCGCGCCTGCAGCCGGGCCGCGGAGGAGATCGAGCTCCAGTGGCGCGACATCAGCAGCCCGCAGGCCAGCACGGCCAGCACCCCCGAGACGTGCACCCGCTCGGCGCCCAGCCAGGCCACGTACGGCAGCAGCAGCTTGACCGTGTTCTCGACCGGGGCCTCGGACACCCGGCGCAGGACGCGGCTGCCGACCAGGCCGACGGCCAGCCCGACGGCCGTCCCCCCGACGGCCGAGGCGACCAGCTCGACCCCGGCCTGGCCGAGCGAGAAGGTGCCGGACACCGCGGCCGCCACCGCCACCCGGAACAGGACGAGGGCGGTGGCGTCGTTGAGCAGCCCCTCGCCCTCCAGGATGGTGACCATGCGCCGGGGCAGCCCGAGGCGGCCGGCGACCGCCGTCGCGGCCACCGGGTCGGGCGGGGACACGACCGCGCCAAGCACCACCGCCACCGCCCACGGCAGCCCGAGCACCGAGTGGCCCAGCACCGCCACCGCCGCCGTGGTCACAAGGACCAGCCCGACGGCCAGCAGGGCGATCGGTCGGAGGTTCTCGCGCAGCCCCTGGAGGTCGGTGTGGAGGGCGGCCCAGTAGAGCAGCGGCGGCAGGAACAGGGCCAGGATCAGGTCCGGCTCCAGCTCGACCTCGGGCAGCCCCGGGATCAGGGCGACGGCCAGCCCGGCCAGCACCAGCAGCACCGGCTCGGGGACGGCGGTGCGGCCGGCCAGCCGGACCACCACCGCGACGGCCGCGAGCAGGCCGATCAGCAGCTCAAGGGTCTCCATGACGCGGCAACGGTGGCATGGCCCAGCCGCGGCCGCCACCCGGTGCCAACACGGGCGTTTCGCCCGCCGTGACGGGTGGAACAGCCTGGACATGAGCGACCAGCAGCACCCCCACGAGCGCGAGTGGCGCGGCACCCTCCCCGAGGTCAACGAGCGGACCTTCCTGGCCGTGCTCAGCGAGGCGATCCGGGTCGCCGGAGGCACCGGCCTGCCCCACGCCTTCATGGGCGGGATCGCCTCGACCGCCCTCGGCCGGCCCCGCTGGACCCACGACATCGACCTGTGCGTGCGCCGCGAGGACGCCAGGGCCATGCTCCAGGCCTTCGCCGACAGCGGCTACGAGACCGAGGAGACCGACCAGACCTGGCTCTACAAGGCGACCAAGGACGGCGTGCTGGTCGACGTGATCTTCGAGAGCACCGGCGGGATCGTGCTCGACGACGAGATGCTGTCGCGGGTCCGCCAGGGCACCTTCGAGCACCTCCAGCTGAACGTCCTCGGCCCCGAGGACCTGCTGGTCATCAAGGCGATCGTCCACCGCGAGCACCGCCAGCGGCACTGGTTCGACGCCCTCGCCCTCGTCGAGACGGGCGAGCTCGACTGGCCGTACCTGCTGCGCCGGGCCGCCCCGGGCCCGCGCCGGGTGGCCAGCCTGCTGCTGTACGCCCAGACCGACGGGCTGCGGGTGCCCGACTGGGTGATCGAGTCGCTGCTGGAGCAGGCCCGCGAGCAGGAGACCGGCGCCGGGGTGCCCGAGGAGTACCTGGTCGCCCACGCCGGCGAGGCCCTGGCCAGCGACCCCCGCACCGCCGAGCTGGAGCTGGACATCACCCTCGACGACCGCGAGGTGGTGGTGACGGGGACGGTGGCCACCCCCGAGCGGCAGGCCGCGGTCGCCGACGTCGTCGCCAAGGCGCTGCCCGGCCGGGAGGTCCGCAACCTGACCGCCGTCGAGGACGAGACGGCGGAGCCGTTCGTGGAGACGCTGCCGTGATCCGGGTCGCGGCCGTCGGCGACCTCCACGTCGGGATCGACTCGGCCGGCCGGCTGGCCCCGCGCCTGGCCGGGCTGGCCGCTCAGGCCGACCTGTTCCTGCTGGCCGGCGACCTCACCCACCGGGGCCGGCCCGAGGAGGCCAAGGTGCTGGCCGAGGAGCTCCGCGGGGTGGGCGTCCCCACCGTGGCCGTGCTCGGCAACCACGACTACCACTCCGACGAGCAGGACGCGGTCGCCGAGGTGCTCGAGGAGGCCGGGATCCGGGTCCTGGAGGGCCAGGCGGTGATGGTCGAGGCCGGCGGCCGGCGGCTCGGGATCGCCGGCACCAAGGGGTTCGGGGGCGGGTTCGCCGGGGCCAGCGCCAGCGACTTCGGCGAGCCGGAGATGAAGGCGTTCGTCGGCCACACCAGGACCCTGGCCGGCCGGCTGGAGCGGGCCCTGGCCGGCCTGCGGGCCGACAGGAAGATCGCCCTGCTCCACTACTCGCCGGTGGCCGAGACCCTGGCCGGGGAGCCGCGCGAGATCCACGCCTTTCTCGGCAGCTACCTGCTGGCCGAGGCGGTCGACCGGGCCGGGGCCGACCTGGTCCTCCACGGCCACGCCCACCGGGGCAGCCGCGACGGCACCACCCCTGGCGGGGTGCCGGTCCGCAACGTCGCCGCCCCGGTGATCGGCCGCGCCTACGAGGTGTTCCGCTTCGACGTCGAAGACAGCTAGCCGCCGAGGCGCAGGGCGGTGACCTTGCCGTCCCGCAGCTCGGCCTCGGCCCGGCCACGGACCGGCCCGCCGTCGCCGTCCCGTGAGGCCGTCACCGTCCAGCTCACCCGGTCGCGGGCCACCTGCTTGCGGGTCGGGTCGACGCGCAGGCCGGCGGTCAGGTGCTGGCGCACGAACTGGCCGATCTGGCCCTTGCCGCGGAGGCTGCCCCGGTCCGGGAACGGCGGCCCCGAGACCAGCTCGGCGTCGTCGGCGAAGCAGGCCAGCACGGCCTTGGGGTCGCGCCGCCGCCAGGCGTCCTCGAAGGCCAGCGCGGCCAGGAACTCGGCCGCCCTTGCCTCGCCGTGGGCGATCAGGTCGCGGATGAAGGCCGGGTCGCGGTTCAGCTTGGAGGCGGTGCCGAGCGACCGCGACAGCCGGGGCCGTGCCAGCTCGATCACTCGGACCACGATCTGCTTGTAGCGGCCGTCGTCGGCCAGCCGGCCCTCGGCGAGCAGCTGGTCGACCTTCTCGATGAAGCCGAGCTCCTGGTAGAGCGACAGGTTGCCGGCCAGCTCGTTGCGCCGGTCGGCGATCTCGACCATCGTCCTCGGCTCGCCGTCCCAGCGCCGTGGGTTGATCTGGATCACCCAGAGCTCGTCCGGGCGGGTGTCGACCAGCTCCCTGACCGGCGGGTTCTGGGAGAACAGGCCGTCCCAGTAGGTGCCGTCCCCGACCCGCACGGCCCGGAACAGGGTGGGGATGGCCGCCGAGGCCAGGACCATGTCGGCGGTGATCCGGTCGCGGCGGCTGTTGAACGCTCTGAACTCGCCCGAGAGGACGTCGACGGCCCCCAGCAGCAGCATCGGCCCGGTCCCGTCGGGCCGGGCGGCGAAGCGGCCGAAGTCGACCCGCCGCTCCAGCATGCCGCGGAACTCGGCCAGCGCGGTCACCGACCCGTAGGTGTCGTACGGGCTGACCGCCGGCAGCACGACCAGGTTCTCCAGCCTGGCCGCCCACACCACCCAGGCGTTGACCAGCTGCTCGAGCGGGGTGGTGGCCGAGTTGTCGGCCCAGAACGCCTCCAGCAGCCCGCCGGCGGCCGCCGGGTCGCCCTCCAGCAGGGCCGACCAGGCGAGCAGCGCGCACACCGCCCCGCCCGAGGTGCCGCTCAGGCCGACCACCTCGTAGCCGGCCAGCTCCTCGGCGCCGAGCAGCCGCTTGAGCACCCCGGCGGTGAAGGCGGTGTGGCTGCCGCCGCCCTGGCAGGCGATGGCCACCCGGGTTCGTCCCGTATCGGTCATCTGTCCCATCCTACGGGAGCGGCCGTTTGCTCGGTACGCCTGACCAAGCCGGAGAGCGGCCTCGGCCTGACCGACAGCCAGGTCGGCCTGGCCGCCGCCATCTACGTCCTCGGGGCCTGCCTTGGGGCGTTGTTCTTCGGCTACCTGACCGACCGCTTCGGCCGCAAGAAGCTGTTCATGATCACCCTGGTCCTGTACCTGCTGGCCACCGTGGCCACCGCGTTCTCCAGGAGCGCGATGGTGTTCTACCTGTGCCGGTTCTCCACCGGGGCGGGATCGGCGGCGAGTACGCGGCCATCAACTCGGCCATCGACGAGCTGATCCCGGCCCGGTTGCGGGGCCGGGCCGACCTGATCATCAACGGCTCGTTCTGGCTCGGCACCATGTTCGGGGCCGCCCTCGCCCTGGTCCTGCTCGACACCAACCGGTTCCCCGCCGACCTCGGCTGGCGGCTGGCCTTCGGGCTCGGTGCCGTCCTCGGCCTCGGCATCCTCCTGGTGCGCCGCAACGTGCCCGAGAGCCCCCGCCGGCAGTTCATCCACGGCCACAACGAGAAGGCCGAGGAGCTGGTCGCCGGCATCGAGCAGGAGGTCGAGAAGGAGACCGGCCAGCAGCTGGAGGAGGTCACCGACTCGATCACGATCCGCCAGCGCAAGAGCATCGGCTTCGGGGTGATCGCCCACACCGCCTTCAAGCGGTACCCCAAGCGCACCATCCTGGGGCTGTCCCTGTTCATCGGCCAGGCGTTCCTGTACAACGCCGTGTTCTTCACCCAGGCGCTGGTGCTCAGCACCTTCTTCGGCGTCGCCGACGACGTCGTCCCGCTCTACATCATCCCGTTCGCCTTCGGGAACCTGCTCGGGCCGCTGCTGCTCGGGCGGCTGTTCGACAGCGTCGGCCGACGGCCCATGATCACCCTGTGCTACGTGCTGTCGGGGCTGCTGCTGATCGGCACCGGGCTGCTGTTCAACGCCCAGGTGCTGTCGGCCACCACCCTGACCGTCTGCTGGGTGGTGGTGTTCTTCTTCGCCTCGGCCGGGGCCAGCGCCGCCTACCTGACCGGCAGCGAGATCTTCCCGATGGAGACGAGGGCGATGGCGCTGGCCTTCTTCTACGCCGTCGGCACCGGCATCGGCGGGGTCACCGGGCCGGCCCTGTTCGGCAAGCTGGTCGAGACCGAGAAGGAGATCAACGTCTTCTACGGCTACCTGATCGGGGCCGTGCTGATGATCGGGGCCGGGATCGCCGAAGCCCCCGCCCAGTCCTAGTCCGGGTCGCCGAGGCGGGACAGGGCGGCGGCGACCAGCTCCTCCAGACGCTCCAGCCAGGGCTCCGGCGGCGGTCCGGGGGATGCCAGCTCGGGCACGAGGTCGACCGCGCAGGCCACGTCCCACCACGGGTGGTGGTCGAAGCCGGTCAGGGCCCGGTGGGCGGACAGGAACCGGTCGGCCACCTCCAGGCCAAGGTCGGAGGCGAGGTTGACCCGCATGTGGCCCAGATCGACCGAGGGAGGACCCCACGACCCGCCGGTCCAGTCGACCACCCCGGTGAGCCGGCCGCGCTCCCACAAGGTGTTGCCCGGGTGGTAGTCGCGGTGGATGAACCGGGGCCGCCCGGCCGGTGGCGCTCCGGCCGCGACCTCGAACGCCCGCGCCCACAGCTCCGGCCGCGCCGACCAGCCCGGCGGGACCAGCCGGTCGGGCTCGTAGAACCGGCGGTAGGCGGGGACCGCCCCGGTCCCGGCCCCGGGGACGGCCACGGCGTGGATCGGGGG
>DATENJ010000053.1:0-4359 GCA_035275125.1 Actinomycetes bacterium
CCACCCCCATCGCTCCCCCCTCCCCGGCCGCCCGACCCGCCCACCGCGGGAGCGCCCGAGGGCAACGACGGTCCCCCGCCCCGGTGGCGGGTGGTCCGGGACGTGCTGGGTCGCCGGACCGAGGCGGAGATCGACCACGGAGGGCGCACCGAGCTGCCCGACGGGGCGGTGCTGGTCGAGCGCTACCAGGGGACGGTCGGGGTCGCGCTCGACGAGCCGGGGCTGACCTGGGCGCGAGGGAGCGCCAGCTACCGGGTCGAGTGGCCAGAGGCGACCGTCGCCACCACCGCCCGGCTCGACCTGACCGGCGACGCCGGCGCCTACGATGTCCGGCTCGAGCTCGAGGTTCGCGAAGGCGACGAGGTCCGCTGGACCCGGTCCTGGCACCGGCGCATCCCCCGCCACCTCGGCTGAACGAAGGATTGACCCGTCATTCAGCTTCTGTCCATGATCGCGTATGCGCCATCGTCGGTCCCGGTTCGTCCCGGCCCTGCTGCTGGCGGCGATCACCGCCGCCGGCCTGGCTCCCACGGTGGCCGTGGCCCAGGAGGAGGACGACCAGCTGGTCGTCGGCCGACTGCGCCTCAACCCGTGCGAGGACCTGGACGGCGTCTGGTGCGGGAAGCTGCCGGTGCCGTTCGACCGGGCCGACCCGGCCGCCGGGACGATCCCGGTCAACTTCGAGTGGTACCCGGCCGAGCAGGCCCCGGTGGGCACGATGGTCGCCATGGAAGGCGGCCCCGGCTACCCCAGCACCGGCAGCCGCGACTACTACATCGAGCTGTTCGCCGGCCTCCAGCGCACGCGCAACCTGCTGCTGGTCGACAACCGCGGGACCGGCACCTCGGGCCTGGTCAACTGCCGGCCGCTGCAGCGCTGGCACCTGGCCCTCGGCGACGCCGAGTACGACCGCCGGGTCGCCGCCTGCGGCCAGCAGCTCAACACCGCCCGCCAGCTCCCCGGCCGTGGCTCGGTGCACGGCAGCGACCTGTACGGCACCGCCAACGCCGCCCGCGACCTGGCCGAGGTCCTCGCGGCCCTTGAGACCGGACCGGTCGACCTGTACGGCGACTCCTACGGCAGCTACTTCGGCCAGACCTTCGCCGCCCGCTACCCGCGGCTGCTGCGGTCGCTGACGCTGGACGCCACCTGGCCGGTGCTCGGCACCGACCCGTTCTACATCTCGACCATCGAGACGGCCCGGATCGCCTTCGACCTGGCCTGCCGGCGCAGCGTGGCCTGCGCCCTTGCCGCCCCCGGGTCGTCGATGGCCCGCATCGGCGCCCTGGCCGAGCGGCTGCGCCGGGCCCCGGTGGTCGGCCAGACCCGCGAGCCGGGCAGCGCCCCCTCCACCTGGCGGGTCGACGTCGGGATCCTGGTCGCGCTGGTCAACAACGCCGGCTCCGACGCCGGGGTCTACCGCGAGCTGGACGCCGCCGCCCGGGCGGTGCTCCAGCACCGGGACGGGGCGCCACTGCTGCGGCTGGCCGCCAAGTCGCTCTACACCGCCGACGGCGGGCCGGTGCTGGAATGGTCGGCCGGCCAGTACACCGCCGTCTCCTGCACCGACTACCCGCAGGCGTTCGACATGCGGGCGCCGCTGGCCGTCCGCCAGGCCCAGTACGACGCCGCCGCCGACGCCCTCCCCGACGACGTCTACGCGCCCTTCACCGTCGAGGAGTGGACGACCTCGCCGGTCGCCGAGTTCGACGACTGCCTGCACTGGCCGGCCCCGGTCCGCAACGACCCGCCCATCACCCAGGCACCGCCCCTGGTCCCGCCGAACGTGCCCGTGCTGGTGCTGTCGGGCGGGCTCGACACCCTGACCAGCTTCACCGACGGCGCCATCGTGGCCCAGCAGATGGGCCCGTCGGCCCGCTGGGTCAAGGTCGAGAACACCATCCACGTGACCGCCCTGGCCGACCCCTACGGCTGCGCCAGCGGGCTCGTCCGCCAGTTCGTCGGCCACCCCGAGCGGCTGCAGACGATGGACGTGTCCTGCGCCAGCCGCATCCCCGAGGTCCGGGTGGTCGGCGAGTTCCCCCGCCGACTGTCCGGAGCAACCCCGGCCACGCCCGGCAAGGGCAACAAGGCCGGGACGGCCGGGCTGAAGCTGGCCGCCGTCGGGGCGGCCGCGGTCGGCGACGCCATCGCCCAGTGGTGGTACCTGCCCGGGTCGCGGGGCCACGGGCTCCGCGGCGGCTGGTTCACCGTCGAGGGCGACGCGAGCGTCAAGCTCGATCTCCACAAGGTCCGGTTCGCCGCCGACACCGTCGTCGACGGCACCGCCACCTGGAACACCAGCACCGGCCGGGTCAGCGCCCTCGTCGAGGTCAAGGGCCCCAAGGGCGCCACCGCCACCGTCCGCATGCGCTGGAACGACCTGGCCCGCCACCCCCGCGCGAGCGTGCGCGGCCACACCGGTTCCGGCACCCCCCTGATCGCCACCCTCCCAGCTCCCTGACCGGGCCCATGCCGGCGAGCGGGACCGGGCCGGGGCCGCGCTGGGCGAGGTCGGGCTGGCCGTCGACGCCTACCTGACCGGGGACGGCTCCTGGGTCAGGGCGGTGCCGGTGACAAGGGGCAGGGCGCTCGGGCGCTCGCCCAGGTAGGCGCGGGCGATCATGGTCACCACGTGGTAGACGGCGTCCTCGGCCGGAGCAAGGGGGCCGGGCTGGAAGTGGGGGGAGGTCATGCCCCGCTGCACCGACTCGCACGCCGACCAGTCCTGGCGGTTGGTGGTGTCCCAGAAGTCGACCGCGTAGCCGGGGTCGAAGCCGGGCTGCTCGGCCGCCTCGGGCGGGAAGTACCAGGTGCAGATCACGTGGCTCCGGTCCGCGGCCAGCGGCTCCACCAGGTGGGTCATCACGTAGTCGGGGTGGAGGCTGAGCAGGAGGTTGGGGAACAGCCCGAGGTAGGCGACGGTCCGCAGCCGCTCGCCGTCCAGGCCCGGGATGGGGACGCCGTCGCTGTGGCCGTCCAGCGACATGGTGGCCGCGTGGTCCTTGAGGTCCATGGTGCCGCCGACCCAGGCGCCGTCCAGCTCGAAGTTGTCGCCGCTGGCCGGCGGGCTGACCTGGCACAGCTCGGGATGGATGAGCGGGCAGTGGTAGCACTCGTGGTAGTTCTCGAGGATGACCTTCCAGTTGCAGTCAAGGTCGTAGGCGTGGCTGACCAGCGGCACCAGCCGCTCCGGCCGGTAGGGGGCGACCAGGTCGTCGAGGGCCCCGACATGCTCGGCGAACGGCGGGGCGTCGCCCGACCCGCTGACGAACAGGAACCCGTGCCAGCTCTCCAGGGGCAGCTCGACCAGGCCGTGCTCGGCCGGGCGGAAGTCGGTGTGCTCGCGGAACCCGGGCGCGACCCGCAGGCTGCCGTCCAGGTCGTAGGTCCAGGCGTGGTACGGGCACAGCACGGTCCGCCTGGTGGTCTCCTCGCCGACGCCGAGCAGCTCGTGGCCGCGGTGCCGGCAGGTGTTGGCGAACGCCCGGACCTTCCCGTCGGTCCCCCGGGCCAGCAGTGCCCCGGCCCGCCCGACCTTGACCGCCCGCTGGGCGCCCGTCCCCTCCAGGTCGCCCTCGCGGCCAACGCAGGTCCAGGACCCGGCGAAGAACCGTTCCTGCTCGAAGGCGAACACCCGCGGCGACACATAGGCGTCCCGCGGGAGCATCCGGCTCTGGCCGAACGGCCGCAGCGACGGCTCCAGGTCGGCCGGGTCGAAGGGCGGAGCGGTGGCGTCCAGCATGGTCGGACCTCCAACCTACCTCAACTGCCATCTTCAACTGACTCTTCAGTCAGTATAAACGGGAGGACCACCCCGGGACCAGCCGGTGGTCGATACACTTCGGCCGTGGCGCGGATCAAGGCGGATGTCCGCCGGGAGGAGATCCTCAGGGCGACCTGCCGTGAGGTGATCGCCCGCGGGTTCGCGAGCACCCGGGTTGGCGACGTGGCCGCCGCCCTCGGGGTGTCGACCGGGCTGGTCTTCTACCACTTCACCAACAAGGAGACGCTGCTCGGGGAGGCGTTCCGGTACGCAGCCTCCGAGGACCTGGACCGGCTGTCGGCGACGGCGGCCGGGGACGGCAGCGCCGCCCAGCGGCTGGACCGGATCCTGCGCCTCTACTCCCCCGCCGGGTCGTCGGAGGCGTGGCTGCTGTGGATCGACGCCTGGGGGCAGGCGCTGCGCAGCCCCGAGCTGGCCGAGGTGTCGCGCCAGCTCGACCTGCGCTGGAAGCAGACCCTGGCCACGGTGATCCGCGAAGGGGTGGCGGCGGGCGAGTTCACCTGCGCCGACCCCGACGGCGCCGCCTGGCGGCTCACCGGCCTGCTCGACGGGCTCGGGGTCCAGGTCGCGGT
>DATENJ010000054.1:0-4854 GCA_035275125.1 Actinomycetes bacterium
GGCGTCCGCGGGCATGGAAAAGGCCAGGCCCGCTCCGGCCGTGACGGGGCGGGCCTGGCCTGGGATGCCGGTTGGTCGCGGGCGACCGCGCCCTTTGACCGGCACCACCAGCGGTAGGTCCGGACCCCCCCGAAGGTCCCCCGACTCCCGAGCCGTCCGCTGCTGTCCCTGTCCCTCTGCCGGTTCCGGCGGGCTCCTCCTACTGTCTCCGCCGGTACCTCTGTGAAGGACGAGCTGAGCGTAGCCGCCGGGGCCGGGCGCCGTCGGTGCTCTGGGTCACCGCATCCTGGTGATCTTCGACACACTCCGGCTAGGTGAGCCGCCGGAGGGCGTCGGGGTTGCGCAGGTGGATGGCGTCGGAGTCGTAGTCGATGAAGCCGCGCTTGCGGAACGCCCCAAGGGCCCGGCTGACGTTCTCGCGGCTGGCCCCGACCATGCCGGCCAGGTCGCGGTGGGTGAGATGCAGCGAGATGCGGGTCCCGCCGTCAGGGTCGGGCCGGCCGTGGTCGGCGGCCAGGGCGAGCAGGGCCTTGGCCAGACGGCTCTTGACGTCGAGGGACAGCAGGTCGTCGATCAGGGCCTCGCGGTCGGCCAGCCGGGCCGCCACCTGGCGGAGCAGGGCCGAGGAGGCGGCCGGGTTGGCCTCGAGGAAGCCCCAGAACGAGGCCCGGCCGATGGCCCAGGCGGTGGTGGGCGAGGTCGCCCTTGCCCCGGCCGTCCGCCGGCCGTCGTTCAGCAGGGCTAGCTCGCCGATCAGCTGCCCAGCCCGGATGATCGTGTGGACCAGCTCGCCGCCGCCGCGGACGGGGGAGACGATCGCCACCTCGCCGGCGGTCAGCACCAGCACGTGGTCGGCGGGTTCGCCCTGGCGCATCAGGAAGCTGCCAACCGGGTAGTCGAACGGGGTCGCCTGGGCGGCCACCTCGGCCAGGGCGTCCGGCCGCCCCTGGCGGAAGATCGGGCTCTGGCCGAGCACCTGGAGCAGCGCCGCCTCGTCGGCCTGTGACCGCCGTCGGGTCATCTCCCCATCTCCCCTCCCGGCCGGAAGCCAGCCCGCCCGGCACCTCGGCCCCGGCCAGGCGTGTCCGGAGGCGCGGTCAGGTGCCCAAGGAGTGTATACGGCGAGGCCAGGCGATTGGCCCTGTTACGGCCATCCGGTGCGAACTACAGCTTGTGCCCGAACTCCGGCGGCAGGCGGTACTCGTCGCCGACGATCGGGTCCCCCTCGGCGAAGCGGCCGAGCCGGAACGGGTGCAGGTCGACGGTGGTGGCCCGGCCCTCGGTGACCAGCTCGGCCATGCAGGTCCCGACGGCCGGGGACTTCTTGAACCCGGTGCCGGAGAAGCCGCCGGCCACGAACAGCCCGGCCACCCCCGGGGCGGCGTCGAGCACGGCCCGGCTGTCGGCCGAGGTGTCGTAGACCCCGCGGTGGCCGCGGGCGAACGGCGCCCCCGCGAACGCCGGCACCCGCCCGGCCAGGCGGCCGAGGGCCGGGGCGACCACCTCGTGGTCGTAGCCCTCGACCTCGCGGTCGATCGCCTCGACCTCCAGGTGGTGGCCGGCCTCAACGCCGAGCAGGGACAGCTCGCCCCCATGGGGCCGGAAGTAGGTGCCGAGCACCCCGTCGATCACCACCGGGTGGCGGCGGGCCGCGCCGGGGCGGCGGAAGAAGGCGATCTGGGAGCGCTCGGGGGTGATGCCCAGCTCGAACCCGGCCGTCCGGGCCAGCGGGTCGACCCAGGGCCCGCAGGCCAGCACGACCGCGTCGGCCCCGACCCGGCCGTCGTCGGTGTCGACCCCGACCACCCGGTCGCCGGCCACGGCCAGCCCGCGCACGGCCACCCCCTGGCGGATCCGCGCCCCCAGGTCGACCGCCCGCGAGGCGAAGGCGAAGGTCGTGGCCACCGGGTCGGCGTAGCCGGAGCCGGGCTCGACGGCGGCCATCTCCACCCCGGCCAGGTCCAGCTCCGGGTGCTCGGCGGCGAGGTCCTCCGGGGTGACGGCCTCGGTGTCGACCCCGACCCGCCGCAGCATGGCCACGTTCCGCTGCAGCCGCTCGCCCTCGCCCGGCCCGACCAGGATGGCCGCCCCGGTGACGGTGAACCCGCACCACCCCCCGACCCGCTCCCGCCAGCGCTGGAAGTAGCCAAGCCCGGTCAGGGCCATCCGGGCCTCGGGCTCGTTGGTGTAGTGCATCCGCACCAGCGCCCCCGACCGGGCCGTCATCCCCGAGCAGACCGTGCCCCGTTCCAGCACGAGCACGTCCACCCCCCGCTCGGCCAGGTGGAAGGCGATCGAGCAGCCCATGACTCCACCGCCCACCACCACCACGCTCGCACCAGCCGCCATGCCGGTCAGCATAGGCGAAGGCGCCGCTAGCATGGGCGGGATGCGGATCAAGCTCGTCTCTGATATCCACGGCGCCGCCGACGCGCTGGCGCGTGAGGCTGCCGGGGTAGACGCGCTGCTGGTCTGCGGCGACCTGGTGAACCTGATCGACTACCGGACGATGCAGGGGATCGCGGCCGAGGTGTTCGGGCCGGAGGTGACGGCCGACTTCGTCCGGCACCGCACGGCCGGGCGGTTCGACGAGGCCGGTCGGGTGCTGCGCAGCGCCTCGGAGGGGCGGGAGGAGCAGATCCGCGACCAGGTCCGGGTGGCCGTGCGGGCCCAGTACGAGGCGGTGTTCGCCGCCTTCCCGGAGCCGACCTACCTGACCCACGGCAACGTCGACCGGCCCGACCAGTTCCAGGACCTGCTCCGTCCCGGGGTCCGCCACCTGGACGGGGAGAGCGTCGAGCTGGACGGGCTGCGGGTCGGGTTCGTCGGTGGCGGGCTGCCGAGGGGCAGCCGGCCGCACCTGTCGGAGTGCACCCACGAGGAGTTCGCGGCCAAGGTGGCCGCCGTCGGCCCGGTCGACGTGCTCTGCTCGCACATGCCCCCGGCAGTCGACGACCTGTGCTTCGACGTGCTCGCCGGCCGGCCCGAGCCGGGCAGCCAGGCCCTGCTCGACTACGTCGAGGAGCACCAGCCCGACTACCTGTACTTCGGCCACGTCCACCAGCCGCGGCGCAGCCGCCTGCGGGTCGGGCGGACCTGGCTGGTCAACGTCGGCTACTTCCGGGCCACCGGGCGGATGCTCGACCATCCGGCCTGACGGCGTACTAGCATCCGGGCATGGCCGAGCACGCCGAGGGGTCCACCGAGGTCTACGCCACCCCCGCCGAGGTGATGGCGGTGGTGGCCGACTTCGAGGCCTACCCGGACTGGGTCGGGAACCTGGACGAGGTCGAGGTCCTGGCCAGCGACCGCCGGGGGCGGGGGACCAGGGTCGCCTTCCGGCTCGGCACCCCCTGGGGGGAGCAGGCCTACACCCTCGCCTACCGGTACCAGCCGGCGGACGCCGGCGTGTCCTGGACCTATGTCGAGGGGACACTGGACGACCTGGCCGGCTCGTACGCCCTTGAGCCGACGGGTGATGGGACCACCAGGGTCACCTACCAGCTCGAGGTCTCGCTCGGGATGCCGGTCCCCGGCTTCCTGATGCGGCAGGCAGCCAAGCAGATCGTGCGCTCGGCCCTCGGCGACCTGAAGCGCCGCGTGGAGTCCATGTAGGCTGCCAGCACCGTGCGCATCCTCCTGTTCACCGGCAAGGGCGGCGTCGGCAAGACCACCGTTGCCGCGGCCACCGCCGCCAAGGCCGCGGCCAGCGGGCACCGCACCCTGGTCATGTCCACCGACCCGGCCCACTCCCTGGCCGACTCCTTCGACGTCGAGCTGGGGGCGGAGCCGCGCCAGATCGCCGAGCGGCTCTGGGCCGAGCAGATCGACAGCCAGGCCCGGCTGGAGGCCAACTGGCGCGAGATCCAGGAGTACGTCGTTCACCTGCTCAACTGGGGCGGGGTCGACGCCGTCGAGGCCGAGGAGCTGTCGGTCATCCCCGGCCTCGACGAGCTGTTCAGCCTGATCGACATCAACCGCTACCACGAGGCCGGCGGCTACGACCTGCTGGTGGTCGACTGCGCCCCCACCGCCGAGACGCTGCGGCTGCTGTCGCTGCCCGAGGCCCTTGGCTGGTACATCGACCGGCTGTTCCCGTCCTCGCGGCGGATCGCCACCGTGGCCCGGCCGCTGCTGGGCCGCCTCGGCAACCTTCCCCCGATCGCCTCGGACGCCGTGTTCGGGGCGGTGGAGCGGCTGTACCGGAACCTGGAGCGGGTCCGGGTGCTGCTGGCCGAGCCCGAGACCTCCACCGTCCGCCTCGTCCTCAACCCCGAGAAGATGGTGGTCGCCGAGGCCAGGCGCACCTACACCTACCTGTCGCTGTTCGGCTACCGGGTGGACGCGGTGGTGGTCAACCGGCTGCTGCCCGACGACGTCACCGACCCCTACTTCGGCAAGTGGAAGGAGATCCAGGCCGACCATTTCCGGACCATCACCGAGTCGTTCGCGCCCCTGCCCATCCTCACCTGCCGGCTGTTCGACGACGAGATGGTCGGGCTGGACCGGCTGTCGGAGGTCGCCGCCGAGGTCTACGGCGAGCGCGACCCGGCCGACGTGCTGGCCGAGTCGCGGCCGCTGCGGGTGTCCAAGCAGCGCGGCGGCGGCTACGCCCTGCGCATGGACCTGCCGTTCGCCGAGCGGGGCGACCTTGACGTCCACCGCAAGGGCGACGAGCTGCTGATCAAGGTCGGCGGCTACAAGCGCAACGTGCTCCTGCCCCAGGCCCTGCAGCCGCTGGAGATCTCCGCCGCCAACCTGCGCGGCGGCACCCTGGTGGTCCGCTTCGACCCCCGCGAGGGCCCCTCGGCCGGGGCCCGGGGCGCCTGACGTGGCAGAGACGGGAGACGCCCC
>DATENJ010000055.1:0-2762 GCA_035275125.1 Actinomycetes bacterium
ACCGGGACATCCGGCCGCTGTTCAGCGCGCGGGACCGGGCCGCCATGCGCTGGTCGTTCGACCTCTGGGAGGTCGCGTCGGTGCGGCAGCACGCCGAGGCGATCCTCGACCAGGTCGCCGCGGGCCGCATGCCGTGTTACGGCCCCTGGTCCACCGAGCAGGTGGAGCTGTTCCGCCGGTGGATGCAGGCGGGCGGCCCAGACTGACGAGGCGGCCTACGACCTAACGTTCAGCCAGTGGTCGGGGTCTCCGGCACTTCACTCCCCCATCGCTTCCGGAACTCGGGTGTGGTACACCTAGGATCCATGTCTAGACAACTTGTGGACCTGGGGTCCTTCGACGTTCTGGTGGTCGGGTCCGGGAGCGCCGGGAGTACGGCGGCGGTCTCGGCGGCCCGCAACGGGGCTCGGACCCTGCTGGTGGAGAAACTGCCGTTTCTGGGCGGGGTGTCCACGGCGGTGCTGGACACCTTCTACGGGTTCTATCCTCCCGGGAGCGGGGCGGCCAAGGTCGTGGGCGGGGTGGCCGACGAGGTGGTGGCCGGGCTGCGCCGGCTCGGGCCGGTGGTGGAGCGGCCCAACAGCTACGGGGCCGGGACCGGGGTCACCTACCTGGCCGAGCACCTCAAGGTGGTGTGGGAGTCGCTGGTCACCAGGGCCGGGGCGTCGGTGCTGCTGCACGCCTTCGTGCAGGACGCCGAGGTGGCCGGGGGCCGGGTGCGGCGGCTGGTGGTGGCGACCAAGGCCGGGCTGGCCCGGGTCGAGGCGGCGGTGGTGGTGGACGCCAGCGGCGACGCCGACGTGTGCCATTTCGCCGGCCTCGGCTACGAGCTGGCCGGCGCCGAGCAGCCGGCCCAGACCCTCACCACCACCTTCCGGCTGGTCAACGTGGACACCGAACGGCGCCGGGCGGTCGGCAGGCAGGAACTGCACCGGCTGATGGACGAGGCGGCCGCCAGCGGCGCCTACGACCTGCCCCGGCGGGACGGGTCGGACCACATCACCCCGGTCGAGGGGATGACGGCCACGGTCATGACCAGGCTGCCCTCGGCCCGCCGCCAGGGCGGGCGGGTGGTCAACGCCACCGACCCGGTGCTGCTGACCGAGGCCGAGATGGCCGGGCGGCGCCAGGCCCTCGAGTACGTGCGGTTCCTGGTGGACCGGGTGCCGGGCTACGAGCGGGCCCGGCTGGGGGCGCTCAGCACCCAGGTCGGGGTGCGGGAGACCCGCCGGGTCTTCGGCGACGCCCGCCTGACCGCCGACGACGTGCTGTCGGCCCGCCAGTTCGACGACCAGATCGGCCTGTGCGGGGCGCCGCTGGAGGACCACCACGGCGGCGACGGGACCCGCTGGCGGTACCTGCCCGACGGCCAGGTCGTCGGCATCCCGTTCGGGACGCTGGTCGCCCGCGACGCCGCCAACGTGGCGGTGGCCGGCCGCTGCTTCTCGGCCACCCACGACGCCCACGCCTCGGTGCGGTCGATGGCCCAGTGCATGGCCATGGGCCAGGCCGCCGGCACCGCCGCCGCCATGGCCGCCACCTCCGGCGTCGAGCTCCGCGACCTGGACTTCGGGCGGCTGTCGGCGGCGCTGCGGGCGGCCGGGGCCATCCTGGGGCCGGGCCTGGCCACGGCGGCGCCATGAGCGGTGCCGTGGGTCAGGTCCGGACCGTGCTCGGCGACGTCGCCTCGAGCGAGCTCGGCATCTGCTTCGCCCACGAGCACCTGATCATCGACGGCGGCGTGGCCAAGCTGGTCAACCCGGAGATCTCCCTGCAGCGGGTCTCCGACGCGGTGGCCGAGCTGGCCCCGTGCGTGGCCGCCGGCCTCGGGACGGTGGTGGACGCGATGCCGGCCGACGCCGGCCGCAACGTGGCCAAGCTGGCCGAGATCAGCCGCCGCTCCGGAGTCCATGTGGTCGCGGCCACCGGGCTGCACCACGCCCGCTACTACGGCGAGCGTCACTGGGGCGAGCTGCTCGAACCGGCGGAGCTGGCCGAGCTGTTCCTCGCCGACCTCACCGAGGGCATCGACGCCAACGACCTCAACGGGCCGGTGGTTCGGCGCACGGCCCACCGGGCCGGGGTGGTCAAGGTCGCCGGGAGCCTGGACGGGCCCAGCGACCGGGACCGGCGCGTCTTCGAGGCCGCCGCCGTCGCCGTCGCCACGGCCGGGACGGCGCTGCTGACCCACTGCGAGGCCGGCACCGGCGGGGTGGCGCAGCTGCGGCTGCTCGAGGACCTGAAGGTGCCGCTGGAGCGGGTCATCCTGTCCCACACCGACAAGGTGGCCGACCGCGGCTACCACCGCGAGCTGCTCGCCACCGGCGCCTATGTGGTCTACGACCAGGGCATCCGCACGCCCGACGACACCGCCCGCCTGGTCGGCTGGATGGTTGAGGACGGCCACACAGACCAGCTCCTGCTCGGCACCGACGGGGCCAGGCGGTCGCTGTGGTCGGTCCTCGGCGGGTCCCCGGGGCTGGCCGCCCTGGCCACCGGCCTGGGCCGGCGCCTGGCCGGCGAGCTCGGGCCGGCGGTCATGGACGCCATCTGGGTCGCCAACCCGGCCAGGGCGCTGGAGCTCCGCCCATGACCCGCCTGGCCGGGAAGGTGTGCGTGGTCACCGGGGCGACCGGGATGGCCGCGGACGCGGCCCTTCGGTTCGCCGCCGAGGGGGCACAGGTCTGGGTGGTGGCCAGCGACCGCGACCAGTGCGAGGCCCTTGGGCTGCCGTTCGCCGTGGCCGACCTGCGTGACGAGAC
>DATENJ010000056.1:0-2840 GCA_035275125.1 Actinomycetes bacterium
CCGCTCGGCCAGCTGGGCCACCAGGTCGGCGACCCGGCCGGCGGGGACGTCGGCGTCGGCCGCGACCGCTTCGGCGGCCGCGATGTCGAACCCCTCGGCGAACACCGAGAGGCGCAGGAACAGCCGCTGCTCGTCGGGCCCGAGCAGCTCGAAGGACCAGTCGACGACGGCCCGGAGCGTCTGGTGGCGGCTGTCGCCGCCCTGGCGGCCGGTCCGGAGCAGCTCGAAGCGGGCGTCGAGGCGGTCGGCGAGGTCGTCGACGGTCAGGGTCCCGATACGGGCCGCGGCCAGCTCGATGGCGAGCGGGAGGCCGTCAAGGGCGCGGCAGATGTCGCCGACCCGCCGCAGCAGCCGGGGGCCGGCCGCGAGCTCGGGGTCGGCCGCGCGCGCCCGGTCCAGGAACAACCGGACCGCGGGGACGTCCGCCGTCTCGTCGCCGGGGGCCGGGACCGCGAGGGGTGGGACGGCCAGCACCTGCTCCCCAGCGGCGGAGAGCCGTTCGCGACTGGTCGCCAGCACCGAAAGCCCGGAGGAGACAGCCAGCATTGCCTCGGCGAGCCCGGCCACCGCGCCGAGCAGGTGCTCGCAGCTGTCGAGCACCAGCAGTCCCCGGGCCCGCCCGGCCCACTGGCCGAGCGCCGCCGGCAGGTCGGTGCCCGACGTGAGCGTGCGGTCGACGCCCACGACGTCGGCGACGGCGTACGGCACGGCGCCAGGGTCGCGCAGCGGGGCCAGGTCGACCCACCAGCAAGGTTCGTGGTCACCAGCGGCTTCCTGAGCCAGGCGCGTCTTGCCGACCCCGCCCGGGCCGACCAGCGTCACCAGCCGCGCGGAGGCGAGGGACGCATGGACCAGGGCGAGCTCCCGTTCCCGGCCGACGAACGAGGCCGTCGGGCTCGGCCGTATCCGGCGGTCCTGGCCGGTCTGGACGGGCCCGACGGGGTCGAGGGCTCCCCGCAGCACCTGTTCCTCGAGCCGCCGCAGCCTCGGTGAGGGGTCGAGGCCGAGCTCGTCGCGGAGCCGGTCGCGGTAGCCGGTGAGGACGGCCAGCGCGTGGGCGGAGCGGCCGGCCTGGGCGAGGGCGGTGACCAGCAGCGCCACCGCCCGCTCGCGCCACGGCTCGGCCGCCACAATGGCCTCGAGCGTGGCCGTGGCCTCGGCGACCCGGTCCAGCCGGAGCAGGAGCACCGCCCGGTCCTCCTGGGCGGCCAGCCGGAGCTCCTGGAGGCGCAGCGCCTCCGCCCGGGCGAAGGTCGCCGCGAACTCGGCGTAGGCCGGGCCTCGCCACAGGCCGATGGCCTGGTCCAGCAGGGCGAGCGCGGCCGCGGGGGCTTCGGTGCCGCGGGCCTGGCCGAGCAGCGCGGTGAACCGCTCGGCGTCGACGGCGTCGGCGGGGACCTCGAGGACGTAGCCGGGCGGCCGGGTGGCCACGACCGGCCCGGCCGCGCCGAGGGCCTGGCGCAGCCGGACGACGTAGGTCTGCAGCGCGTTACGGGCACCCCGCGGGGGCGTCTCCCCGAACACCTCGTCGACCAGCCTGTCCACCGGGACGACGTGCCCGCGAGCGAGCACGAGGGCGGCCAGCAGCGCCCGCTGGCGCACCCCCGGCACCTGGACGGGCCGGCCGGCGACCCGGGCCTCGACCGGCCCCAGGATGCCGAGCTCGAGCTGGTTCGCCTGCCCGGTCACCGGGCCATCATCGCATCCCTCCTGGCCTTCGCCGTCAGCCGCTGTACGCCGGCTGTACGCCGACTGTCGGCGACCACGGGCAGGCTGCCGTCGAGGGCCCGCGACGGGCCGACGACGGCGAGGAGGAACCATGACGGCAACCACCGACCTGGACGCCCGGGACGCGCTCGCCGGGCGGCTGGTCGACGGCCTGACCCAGGCGATGGAGACCTTCGGGGTCTACCTGGGGGTCGAGCTCGGCCTGTACCGGGCCCTGGCCGAGCTGGGGTCGGCCGACGAGGCCGAGCTGGCCGGCCAGGCCGGCGTGGCCGTGCGCTACGCCCGCGAGTGGCTCGAGCAGCAGGCAGTCGCCGGCTACCTGGCCTGCGACGACCCGGCCCAGCCGGCCGAGCGGCGCCGCTTCCGGCTGCCCGAGGGCCACGCCGAGGTGCTGGTCGACCGCGACAGCCCCTACCACGCGGCACCGCTGGCCCTGGCCCTGGCCGGCGTGGCCAGGGTGCTCGCGCGGCTGCCGGAGGCCTACCGCGACGGCGCAGGTGTGGCCTACGCGGACTACGGCCGGGAGATGCGCGAGGGCATCGCGGCCGCCAACCGGCCGATGTTCCTCCACGAGCTCGGCGGCACCTGGCTGCCGGCGATGCCCGACCTCCACCAGCGGCTCCAGGCGGCCCCGCCAGCGCGGATCCTGGACCTCGGCTGCGGCCTGGGAGCTTCGGCGCTGGCGCTGGCCAGCGCCTACCCACGGGCAACGGTCCTCGGGGTCGACCTGGACGCGGCGTCAGTCGCCGCCGCCAGCGCCGCCGCCGCCGAGGCCGGGGTGGCCGACCGGGTCTCGTTCCTGGTCGCCGACGCCGCCCAGCTCGAGCCGGAGGCCCCCTTCGACCTGGCCACGATCTTCGAGGCCCTCCACGACATGGGTGATCCGGTGGCGGCGCTGCGGGCCACCCGGGCGCTGCTCGCCGACGGCGGCAGCGTCCTGGTCGCCGACGAGCGCGTGGCTGACAGCTTCACCGCCCCCGGCGACCCCACCGAGCGGCTGATGTACGGATGGAGCATCCTGCACTGCCTGCCGGCCACCCTGGCCGAAGACCCGGTCGAGGCCACCGGCACCGTCCTGCGGGCCCCGACCCTGGCCCGCTGGGCCGCCGACG
>DATENJ010000057.1:0-5687 GCA_035275125.1 Actinomycetes bacterium
CCGGCGCCGGCTGCTGGTCGCGGCCCTGCTGGCGGTCGGCCCGGCGGCGGTGCTGTACGGGCTGGCGCCGTCGTTCCCGCTGGCCGTCGCGGCCATCGGCGTGCTCGGCTTCGTCTACCTGCTGATGCTCTCGGGCACCAGCACGGTCTGCCAGCTCCGGGCCCCGCGCCAGCTGCGGGCCCGGATCGCCAGCCTGTTCATGCTCGGGGTGGGTGGCGGGCACGCCCTCGGGCTGGTCGTGCAGGGCTGGCTCGGGGACCGGGTCGGGCTGCCGGCCGTCACCGCCGTCACCGGCCTGCTGCTCATGGGCATCGTGGTCACGGTCCGGCTGGCCCGCCCGCACCTGCTGGAGGCGATGGAGCCCGTCGCCTCAGGGGATGTCCATCCGCTCCAGGCGGCGGACGGCCAGGACCAGGGCGGCCAGGGTGACCACGGCGGCCAGGACGGTGGCGCTGACCGGGCCGAGCCGCGTGGTCAGCTCGGGCCCGCCGCCCTTGAGGACGGCGGCGAGGACGCCCTCGGTGTAGCCGCGGATGGACAGCGACGAGGCCGAGGGCGCGACCGAGACGACCGCTCCCTCCCAGAGCAGGGCGTACGCCAGGCCGACCAGTAGCGCCCTGGCCATCAGCAGCGACAGCAGCACCCCGAGGGCGCAGTAGGCCAGCGCGCCGACCGTCGTGGCCAGCAGCATGCCACCGAGCAGCTGGGTCGAGCCGAGCCCGCGGGCGGCGACCACGTGCCCGACCACCTCGGCCGGCAGCAGCACCAGCAGCGACGACAGCACGGCGGCCAGGTACTTGGCCCCGAGCACGGCCGGTCGCGGGATCGGCTTGAGCAGCAGGTTGGTGATCGTGCCGTCGCGCAGCTCCGACCCGAGGCTCGAGGTCGAGAAGGTCAGGGCGACCACCGGCAGCAGCACCGGCAGGACCAGCTGGCGGAACAGGTCGAGGGTGAAGGTGGCCGGGTCGACGTCGGTCCTGGAGGCGAACACCGCCGGCAGCACCAGTGGCAGCGCGACCAGCACGGCGATGATGATCAGCCGCCGCCCGGCCAGCAGCTGGCCGAGGCTGAAGCGAAGCAGGGTAAGGGATCGATTCATTGGGGCACCCCTCCGGGGTTCCCCAAACCCCTCCGCGATTTGCTCATCGTCTGCCTACCAGGTAGCGGAAGACCTGCTCGAGGGACTCGTCGGTGGTGCGGACCTCGCGCAGGCTGGCCCCCTGGTCGCGGGCCAGCCTGGGCAGGGCGGTGGCGAAGCTGTCGACCGAGCGGGTGCGGGCCCGCAGGGCGTCGCCGTCCACCTCGACGGCGACCGTCGACGGCAGGGCGATCAGCCCGGCCGCCAGCCGGCGCGCGTCGTCGGCCTTGACCATCACCGTCCGCGGCTGGTCGGCCATCAGGTCGCGGATTGCGTGGAAGTCGCCGGAGGCGGCCAGCCGGCCCGAGACCATCACCAGGATCTGGGAGGCGAGCCGCTCCACCTCGTCGAGGATGTGACTGGAGACCAGCACGGTCACCCCGGCCGCGCCGATCAGCCGGATCAGCTCGATGAAGCGGGCCCGCTGTCCCGGGTCCATCCCGGTCATCGGCTCGTCCAGCACCAGCAGGGCCGGTTGGTGGACGATCGCCCCCGCCACCTTGGTCCGCTGGCGCTCGCCCTTGGACAGCCCCTTGAGGCGCCGGTCGGCCAGCGGGGCCATGTCGACCTCGGCGATGGCCCGCTCGGCGGCCGCCGCGGGATCGTTCAGCCCCTGGAGCTCGGCGTGCAGCCGGACGTACGAGCGGACCGTCAGCCGCGGGTACAGCCGGTCCCCGTCGGGGACGACCCCGATCGCCCGGTACAGCATCGGGTCGCGCTGGATGGGCCGCCCGAACAGCAGCACCTCCCCCTGGGAGGGGTGGAGCAGCCCGCAGATGGCCTTCAGGGTGGTGGTCTTGCCGGCCCCGTTGGGCCCGAGCAGCCCGGTGACCCCGGGCCCCAGCTCGAACGACAGGTCGGCGACGGCGACCACGTCGCCGTACCACTTGGAGAACCGCCGCAGCTCGACAACGGCCCCGGCGGCCGGCTGGCCGCTCATGCCCGCAGGCGCAGCACGCGCCAGGTCAGGATGGCGCCGGCCACGGCCACCACCACCGCCATCGCCACCAGGTAGCCGAGGCCGGTGAAGCCGGCCTGGTCGGCCAGGGTGCCCGGGTCGAACCCGTCCCCGAACAGCCAGTCCACGAACCGCCCGGGCAGCCCGCTGAGGGACAGGAAGGCGACCCAGCGCCGGCCGTCGAACTGGGCGGTGAAGAACAGGATGTTGGCAAGGGCCGAGCTGCCGAGGAACACCCCGAGCAGGCCGGCCGTTGCCACCGCTCGCCGGTCGGTCAGGCTGGCCGCGGCCAGGGCCACCACCGAGTAGAAGACGGTCAGCACCGACCCCGCGACCAGGATCCGGCCCAGGTCGCCGAGGTGGCCGCCCAGGTAGGTGGCGGCGCTGTCGGCGGTCAGGGTGTTGCCGAGGAACAGCACCACCAGGGGCACGATCGCGATCAGGGCGACCACCGCGAGCAGGGCGGCCAGCTTGGCCAGCAGGTAGTCGGAGCGGGTGACCGGCCGGGTGAAGATCAGGGCGAGGACGTTCTGGCGCCGGTCGGGGCAGAGCAGCTCGGGCCCGGCGGTGGCCGCGAACAGCAGCAGCAGCCCGGCCACGATGCGCAGGTACTGGGCGTAGGTGAAGAAGTCGTCGCCCGCCTCGGCGAACAGCACACGGACCCCGATGAAGGCCAGCACCGGCCCGAAGGCCAGCACCAGCAGCCCCCACGGCACCACCTTGGTCTTCCAGTTGCGCTTGAGCCCGAGCACCCGGCGGATCCCGGCGACGGCGATCGCCTGGACCCGCCGCCCGCGACCTTCCCGCGGCCCCTCGTAGTGCCGGTAGCCGCGGTCGTAGATGGTCCCCCCGGGCGCGGTGACCTCGCTCATCGGGGCACCCTCCTCTGGTTCCCCGAACCCCTCCGGCTCACCGTCGCACCCCCCAGGCGGCCTCGGGAGTCGGCGGCGGCGAGGCCGCCTCGACCGACGGGAGCCCGCCGGCGGCGGCCTGGAGGCGCAGGAACGTCTCCTCGAGGCTCGGCGCCCTCGGCACCATCCGCCGCAGCGGCCAGCCCCGCTGGGCGGCCACGTCACGGATCAGGTCGGAGGGCCCCTGCACCAGCAGCTCGCTCACCGGGGAGTTGTTGGCGGGTCCCCCGGACCTCCCACCGCTCGCGCGGACCTCCAGCCCGGCCGCGGTCAGGGCGGCGAGCACCTCGGGGCCGTTGTCGCCGAGCTGGATCCCGAAGCCGGGCTCGGTGGTCCCGGCGACCTCGGCGATCGAGCCCTGGGCGAGGACGTGGCCGCCGTGGACCATGACCACCCGGTCGCACACCCGCTCCACGTCGCCGAGCAGGTGGGTCGAGACCAGCACGTCGATGCTGAGCTCGCCCCGGATGCGGGCGATCAGGTCGAGCATGTCCTCGCGGCCCTGCGGGTCCATGCCGTCGGTGGGCTCGTCCAGGAGCAGGAGGCTCGGGTCGTGGACCAGGGCCACGGCCAGCTTGACCCGCTGCTGCATGCCGGTGGAGAACCCGCCGACGGCCCGGTAGCGCTCCTCCTCCAGGCCGACCTGGTAGCAGACCTCGGCCGCCCGCTCGCGGGCCGGCCGGGGCGGCAGGCCGGCCAGCTGGGCCATGAAGGCGACGAAGTCGGCGGCGGTCACGTCCCCGGGCAGGCAGGCCCCCTCGGGCAGGTACCCGACCCGGCTCCGCACGGCGAGAGGGTCGACGGCCACGTCGTGGCCGAGCACGGTGGCCCGGCCCTGGTCGGGCACGAGCAGGCCGAGCAGCAGCTTGATCAGCGTCGACTTGCCGGCCCCGTTGGAGCCGACCAGCCCGGTGCAGCCCTGGGCGATCTCGACGTCGACCCGGTCGAGCGCCTGGACAGCCCCGTAGCGCTTGCTGAGGTCTTCGACCTGCGCGACCAGCACCCTGTGAGGCCCTCCGACCGCTCGGGAACTACGACGCCGTCACCTTCTCACACCCGCAACGCCTGCGTATCCCACCAAGGTCGCGGCCGCTCCGACCAAGGTATCGCGGTGGCGTGAGAAGATTCGCCCATGGCCAAGACGATCCCGGTGTATGTGGAGGCGGGCGACCAGAAGGTGTTCGCCTGCTCGATCGACTTCCCCGGCTGGTGCCGGTCCGGCAAGACCGAGGAGCTGGCCCTGGAGGCCCTGGCCGCCTACGCCCCCCGCTACGCCGAGGTGGCCAAGCGGGCCAGGGCCGCCTTCCCCGCCCCGGCCGAGGCCGGCGAGCGCTTCGAGGTCGTCGAGCGGGTCAAGGGCAAGGGCGCGACCGACTTCGGCATCCCCCACGAGATCCCCAAGGTCGACGCCGAGCCCCTGACCGCCCGCCAGGCGGCCCGCCAGGTCGAGCTCCTGCGGGCGGCCTGGGCGGTGCTCGACAAGGTCGCCAAGGCCTCCCCGGCCGAGCTGCGCAAGGGCCCACGCGGCGGAGGCCGCGACCGCGACAAGATGCTCGACCACGTGCTCGGGGCCGAGGCCAACTACGGCCGCAAGGTCGGCGTCAAGCTCCCCCCACCCGAGGTCGGCGACGCCAAGGCCATCAAGGCCCTGCGCGACGAGCTGGCCGAGGCCCTCGGCGGCGCCTCCGACGGGTCGCCACCCAGGCCCAAGGGCTGGCCGCCCCGCTACGCCATCCGCCGGATCGCCTGGCACGTCCTCGACCACGCCTGGGAGATGCAGGACCGCGCCGACCCCGACGGCTGACGCCCCGGCTCAGCGCCCCACCACGAACGAGTGCCCGCCCAGCACGCCACCGTCCACGTCGAGCAACAGCACGGAACCCCGCCCGGAGGGCGGTGGTTCGCGCAGCAGCAGCAACAGCGGTTCCGCCCGGTCGGCGGCCAGCTCCATCCCCCGCAGCCAATCCTCCAGCCCCGGCCCCCGCCGTCCCCCCGGGACCGAGTACACCACCCCCAGGTCGACCCGCCGGGCCAGGCTCGGGTCCTCCCGCACCAGCCCCACCAGCTCCGGCCGCCACGGCTCCACCAGCCGCCCCACCTCGAGGCCGCCGTCCCTCGCCAGCCCCGCCAGCCACCCCGGCAGCACCAGCCCAGCGGTCAGCTCCGCCACCCACCCCTCCGCGGCAACCCCGAACGGTCCCCGCCCCAGCTCTCCGCGCAGGTCGAGCCGCACCACCCGCCCCACCCCAGGTCGAAGGACGGTGACGCTCTTGAGCCCCCACCGCCCATCGGTCGTGACGAGATCCGCGGGATCGACCGCCACCCCAACGGTGGGTTCCGGGTGGGGGGTTGTCCACAGGTCCCTGGGTGGGTTGCTGGCGGTCGCGAACGCGAGCAGGCAGATGTCTCTTGGCAGGTCGGCGGGGACCTGCCAGTCGAAGCTGACGACGGCGGACCGGCCCGGGTGGAGGTCGCCGACCCGGGCGGCGGGGCCGACGGGCTGCCAGGCCGAACCGGGTGGTGGGTCGGCGTCGCCGGTCAGCCAGGGACCGGTCGGGACGTCGGCGGGGCGGAGGCTGGCTGGGGCGGCGATGACCCGGACCCGGACGCCGGTGAGGGCCCCGGTGCCCCGGTGGTGGACCTGGACGTGCACGCGGGCCGGTCCGCCGGGGCCGACCCG